>JBAZSS010000025.1:0-16543 GCA_041662285.1 Parcubacteria group bacterium | reverse complement strand
CATCCAAATCAAAATCAAAAAACCTATGCAGGACAAGAATATTCCCGATCCACCAAAAAGATGAAGCGGTCGGTTGGCATATTTTCCCCAAAACCAAATAGACACCATATCCACAAAACCCTTAACTCCCCGCTTCCAATTATATTTCGTCACTCCACTGGTACGCGGATGATGCGAGACTTTCACTTCAGAAACTCTATAGCCTTGCAATTCCAAAAGCGCTGGGATGAAACGATGCATCTCACCAAAGAGATCCACGTCCTTGAAACATTCTCGTCTATAGGCTTTGAGTGAACAGCCAGAGTCGTGAATTTTGTCATGAATCAAAATTTTTCGAAGCAAATTAGCGGTGCGGGAAAATATCTTTTTGCTAATGGAATCTTTTCTTTGCCATCTCCAGCCGGAAACTATGTCATAACCTTTTTCTATTTCCGCCAAAAGCAACGGGATATCCGCCGGATCATTTTGCAAATCCCCGTCCATCATCACGATAATATCGCCCAATGAGTTTTTCACCCCTGCGTCAAAAGCAGCTGTTTGACCAAAATTTCTTCTAAATTTGATGAGTTTCAAAGGTGTGAGTCCTTCACAATTTTCCACGGTCTTATCGCGCGAACCGTCATCGATAAAAATAATTTCATAACCAGAAATCCCCTTCTCCCTCTGGGAGAGGGTCGGGGTGAGGGCTTCACAAGCTTCTTTGATTTTTCTATGAAGCTCGCGAACATTCCCCTCTTCATTATACAGCGGAACCACCACTGAGATTTTTTTGTTTTCTTGCATAAAAATAAAATTAAGATATTACTTATCCTCTTATGATTCAATAATACTATAACTTTCAAAAAACGGCAATTTATCAAATTTTGCTTTTGTGATATACTGAGAAAATGAAAATATATATCGTTATTCCTGCCTTTAATGAAAGTAGTATAATCCAAGATGTCATTAGAGAGATTCAAAAAGCCGGCTATGAAAAAATAGTCGTAGTTGATGATGGAAGCGCAGATGATACATTTTCCAAAGCTCAAGAGCTTTTGCCAAATACAGTTTTTCGTCATCGTCTAAATCGCGGAAAAGGCGCCGCTACCAAAACCGGCATCGAAGCAGCCAAAGTTCTTGGCGCTGATATTATCGTCACACTTGACGGCGACGGCCAGCACGATCCATCCGACATCGTCAAATTGACTGCTCCGATTGAATTTGATAATTTTGATGTAGTGCTCGGCACTCGGCTTCTTAACCCCAAAGGTATGCCAGCGCATAAAATATTGGCCAATAAAATTGGAAATTTTTTCACATGGTACCTCTATGGTCTCTGGGTGACCGATTCTCAATCCGGCTTTCGTGCCTACTCTCGTCACGCTGCCGAAGTTATCAATACTAAATCTGATCGCTATGAATATGACAGCGAAGTAATTCGCGAAATTAGAAAATATAAGCTAAAATACAAAGAAGTTCCAATCACTGTTCGCTATACCGAATATTCTATGGGAAAAATCCAAAAACAAGACTTCCTCACCGGCCTCAAGACGTTATATAAAATGATTTGGGGTATAATTAGCTAACGCGATGCGAAACTACGAATGACATGCGAATCTACGAATTCGTAAATCAAATACATTCGAAGATTCAAATCGGAATTAAAATGAAAATTCACTTGTACCAAATCGCCGTCATCATCGTTTCTTCTTTGATGATCTATCAGGGATTGGATCGATATTTCAAAAAACAAAAAAATCAGTCTTTCTTAAAACTTCTTATTCGTCTAATTGTGTGGGGCGGAATGATTGCGATTGTCATCTATCCCAAAGCTAGTATGAGCTTGGCGAAAATAATCGGCATCGAAGGCAATATTAACGCCATAATCTTGGTCGGCTTCATTTTGATTTTTCTCATCATCTTCAAGCTAATAAACGCCATCGAACACCTCGAACAACAAATTTCTATCTTGACTAGAAAAGATAGCTTAGAAGAGATAAAAAAATGATTCCATATCAGACAAAATCCAAAAAAATACCCGGCACTAGCCGAACAGAAGTTTATCGAGGTGCTCTGACTCTATTCTCAGAGATAAAAAAATCCACCAAAAGGAGGCCTTATATTCGAAGTGCTTATTTTAAAAAAGAAAAAATATTTTTTGATTATTTCTGGGATCATCTACGACAAAAGCCCTACAAAGACAGACTCGATAGACTCAAATACTTCAAAGCATCAGTAGAACTTATAAAAAACTCAAAAAACAAACCTCTAATTAAAAACAATCCAAATAATTCTAAAGAGATTTTTTATAGATTTGCTGGCTTAACTGAAGAGAAAGAATTGTTTTTCGTCCAAATAAAAGAGAATTCAAAGACCAAATGTAAATATTTTATGTCCTGTTTCCCAGCAGGATGGTCAATGTAAACGAAAAAAAATTCCCCGCCATAGTAGGGTGTGGAAACCCTGGGCCGAGAACTTTCTATGAATTAATACTATCATACTATCAATTTTATGTCAATTATCGAATCTTTGACTTAGAATAAGCACTAAAAAATGAAAATTTCCATCATCACTCCGTCATATAATCAAGCTGAGTTTATTGAACGGACAATTCAAAGTGTGTTGGCGCAAAATTATCCCGATTTAGAATATATTGTGATGGATGGCGGATCAACTGATGGCACGGTGGAAATTTTGAAAAAATATTCTAATCGTATTATTTGGAAAAGTGAAAAAGACTGCGGACAATCCGATGCGATTAACAAAGGATTGAAAATTGCTACAGGCGACATTGTCGCTTACATTAATTCTGATGATACTTATGAGCCAGAAGCGTTACAAAAAGTGGCCGATTATTTCAAAAAAAATCAAGATGCTAAATGGGCATACGGAAAATGCAAAATAATCAATGAAAATGATCGAGAAATTCGAAAACCCATCACAGCCTACAAAAATTGGCTTCTTAGAAAATATAGCTACGCCAAATTACTCAGCGAAAATTTCATCTCCCAGCCTGCGGTCTTCTGGAAGCGCGAAATTCATTCTGAGTTGGGTTTTTTCAATGAAAGCGAGCACTTTTGTATGGACTATGAATTTTGGCTTAGGATCGGCCGAAAATATCCTGCCGGAGTCATTAATGACTATCTCGCAAATTTCAGGTATTATTCAAACAGTAAGTCTGGCAGTGTCAACAAAAAACAATTTCAAGATGAACTCAGATTGGCCAAAAAATTCGGCGCTGGTTATCCCCTCTCAATTTTTTTGCATAAGATTAATTATTATAAAATAACAGGGATCTATTGGTTTTTGAATCTTTTTAAAAAATAAACAAGTGATGAAACAAAAAATACTGATTATTATCCACCCTCATCTCACCCTTCCTGGAGGAGCGGGGAAGGTTGTGCTGGAACTAGGCAAACAACTCTCAAAAGAAATGCGCGTTGTGATAATTGCGCAAAAAATAAATCAAAATTATATCGATGAATATCCCGAACTTGAATTTAAGAGTATCGATGGACCAATCACAAGTAGTTTTTCCTTCTGGTTTCTTTTCCCTTGGTGGTACCAAAAAACTGCAAGAACTATAGACTCACTCAGGAAAAAGGGAGAAGTATCAATTCTTTGTAATGTTTTTCCGGCTAATTGGATCGGGCTTTTGTATAAATCTTTTCACAAAGAAATTCATTGCAGTTGGTTTTGTCATGAACCAAGCGCTTTTATTCATGTTAGAAAATGGCGAAACGCAATAGTCAATCCTGTAAAAAAAGATCTGGCTAATTTTTTCTTCCCTCTTTTTTCAATAATCGACAAAAAATTAACCGGTCTAGCCGATGAAATTTTTGCCAATTCAAACTATTCTAAAAGGATAATTCGAAAATGCTACCAAAGAGATTCGGTTGTGATATATCCCGGCGTAAATCATCACATTTATAAGCCAGTCCCATTCGAGCAAAAGAAAAACTATATCCTAACAGTAGGCAGGCTCACAAAATTCAAAAATAACGATATGATAATCACCGCCCTATCTAAGATAGAAAATAAAGAAATTTCACTTTATATCGTCGGCAATGGAGAAGAAAAAGAAAATTTGCAAAAATTGGCAAAAAAACTTAACATAGAAAATAGGGTGAGAATTTTTGCCAATATTTCTAATCGTGAAATTATTCAATTTTACGCCCAGGCAAAAATATTTATATTGGGCTCAAAAAATGAACCCTTTGGAATTGTGCCGATTGAAGCAATGTCATGCGGGACGGCGGTTATTGTGGATAATTCAGGCGGACCAAGCGAAACTATTCTCAATGGAAAATCAGGGAAATGCATCGATTTTGAAGTTGAAAAACTTACAGAAGCAATCAATGAATTACTGAGCGATGAAAAAACACTGAAAGAAATGTCTATTTTTGGGAGAATTTATGCCCAAGAAAATTTCAGCTGGGAAAAATCAGCGGAAAAAATTAGAGAAATTTTTTAATAAAACCTATGAAACTATCAATAATTACTCCGAGTTATAATCAGGGAAAGTTCATTAGAGACACTTTCGATAGCATCCTCAATCAGAATATTAATTTTGAGTTGGAATATATTTTAGTTGATGCAGTTTCAAAAGATGAAACATCAAAAATTGTTGAAGAATTTTCTCCGAAATTTAAGACTAGAGGAATTGATTTTATTTATATCTGCGAAAAAGACAGCGGTCAATCTGATGCTATTAATAAAGGTTTCCGTTTAGCTACGGGAGATATTATAACTTATCTCAATTCGGATGATTTTTATGAACCGAATTCCTTGCAAGAAGTAATTGAATATTTTGAAAATCCGCCAACTGGCGGACCAAAAATTAAATGGGCCTACGGCGGGTGGAATCTTGTCACGAAAAATTCCATGATATTTCGCACTCTAAGCCCACAAAAATATAGCAAAAATAATCTTTTGAATTATTGCAATATCGGACAACCTAGTTGTTTTTTCAGAAGAGAATTATTAAATGAGGTTGGTATGTTAGACGAAAATTTACATCTAGCTATGGACTATGATCTATGGTTACGTTTTGCATCGAAATATGATGCTGGAATTATAGGAAAAATCATTTCCAATATGCGCTACTACAGTGAAGCAAAAAGTTCTGCTAAAGCAACAGCTCAACTGCTAGAGACCTTGCGGATTGGAAAAAAACATACTAAATTATTTAGTTTTAGAAGATTTGCCCAATATTTTTTTTATCTGAGAGGGTTGATTGCTATCCTACTTAAGGTTTCAAAAATTCAAAGAAATATTTCACATTAACTACTTAGATAGAGTTTTTTTAGATAGGCATTAATCCTGTTAGGCAAAAAAAGTCTGATAAATAAAAAGAGTGATTCCCGAAAATCAAGCATGAGATTTCTTGGATATTTTCTACTGTAATAAAAAAATTCAAGCCAGGATTTCTTCTTTGAGCCATTTTCAATATAATAAAGTATTTTAAAATAGTGGGTTTTCCCCCGCATATATCTTATCGCTTTTTGCATTTTTTCATTACCCGCATACTCTTTTGCATAACTATCCAAAATTATTTCCAGTTGATTGCAAACCTTAAATATATCTGCTGAATTATTATTGGGATGTTTTCTATATTGCAAAAGAATTTCGTCGATATAATAAATTTCATTTTTTGTTGAGACGAGAAAATTAAAATCCCAATCTGATGGTAGAAATATTTTTTCTTCCAGAGCAAAGCTTCTTGGATAACCCGAAATAGCTATAACATTTTTCCGTATCATTATCTGACTATAGGTAGAAAATGGTAAAAGTTTTGAATATAAATATTCGGCTGGTTGTATCATTTGATTTCTGTAAGTAGAAATCCCAAGTTTTTTATAATAATCGTGAATAAGAATGTTTCCTTTGGCATCAATAGCGCAGAAATTGCAATACACCATTCCTATTTTTGGATATTGCTCAAATATCCTCATCTTGCTTTTCAAGTTTTCCGGATAAAAAACATCGTCACCTTCCAAAAAAGCAATGTAATCCCCTTTTGAATTGTCAATCAAAAACTTCCAATTAGGAATAAGCCCCTTATTCTCATTGTTACGAAAAGCTTTGATTCTGGAATCTTTTTTGGCCCACTCTTGAATAATGCTCCAGCTTCCATCCCTTGAACAATCGTCCACAATCAACATTTCCCAATTTTGGTAGGTTTGATCCAAAACACTTTGGATGGTTTTCGCTATGAATTTTTCGTGATTATAGAAAGGAATAACCACCGAAACAAGCGGGTTTTTTTCTGAGACTATTTCTAGCATAAGGATTTTAATAGGTTGATTTAATTATAGCATTTTATATCATCAGCAAAATCAGATAATATGGAATATAATATATTGTTTTTCCATTTATTTCTTTTCGGTCAAGTTCATTTTTTGTTATAACGATTCCAACTTTTAATTTATTTTTTTTCACATAATCCACCAAAAATTCTATGTCTTTGGGCATAACTTTATTCGAAAATTTAACTTCTACCGGTAATTTGTTACCCCCTTCGTTTATCAAAAAATCAATCTCCTTTTCATTTTGGCGCCAAAAACTCAAAATGCTATTAACTTTGTTGCCTTTATATTTTTGATTTAAAATATTATATATTGCATTCTCAATTATCTTACCGAAAGCTTGCGGTACCTCGTCAATATGACTGGCATTGAAATGATTTAATGCGCAGACGAAATTTATACACGGAGTATAGATCTTTTTCAAAATTCTACCTCTTTTAATTAGGCTCTTGTGATATTTATAAAGAATTTCAACGACATAGGCCTCTTTGAGATATTCTATATATTTTTCGAGGGTTAGAAATGACACACCAACCTCCCTGCCAATATTTTTAAGCTCAAATATCGAGCCGGTATTATTTATCAATTGATAGGCAATTAATTTAAACTCATTCGTTTTTTCAATTTTAAAAATACGAATGCAATCATCTAAAACCTTGCCGATAACAGATTCTGCTACATATTCATGCTTTTTTTCGACATCTGGAATGTTGCGTGTTTCTGGAAATTGCCCAGTTGTGATATATTCTCTACTTATTCTGGCAATATCCCTGCCGAAATTAGCATCATAAATACCCAGCCCCCCAAATTGCTTCGGCAACTTGAACAAATCAAATTTTTCGAAAATTTTCACCTTCGCATGATTTATCAATAAAAATTCTCGAAAAGATAAGGGTGACAAATAGAAATCAAAGATTCTGCCAGCCAAACTCTCTCTGTGCTTG
This sequence comes from Parcubacteria group bacterium, assembly GCA_041662285.1. Taxonomy (GTDB): domain Bacteria; phylum Patescibacteriota; class Minisyncoccia; order Moranbacterales; family UBA2206; genus UBA2206. Next base: position 9,312 of record JBAZSS010000025.1, on the reverse strand, counting down.
CCCTTAAGTAAAACGCTTTGCGAACCCGTAACAATAAATTTTATTTTTTTGCCTGATAAATCATAGAATTTTTTCAAAACCGACTGCCAATCTTTAATATATTGGATTTCATCAAAAAAGACATATACTTGCTCATCCAAAGCAAGATCTGGTTTATTTAGAATATCTCTAAAATAAACAGATAGAACTTCATCCAAAAATTCCGCCTTTTGTATTTGACTGGAAAAATCAAAAAGGAAATAAAAAATATTTTTTGGATTTTTCTTTTGTGACAAAAGCTCACCAATGACTTGCTTTATAATTGTGCTTTTTCCGACTCGACGCAAACCAATGATATTGAGCATTAATGAATGTTGCAAATTAGCAATAATTTCATCGTATAATTCTCTTTTTTTCCAAGCCACCTCCTCTATTTTATATTCATTATTATCACTCCACCAAGGATTTTTTAAGGCTAAATCTTGAATCTTTATCATATTTTTGATTATATTAGACTATAACTAAATTACGATTTGATTATATGGCATCTAAACTATATTGTCAATACTCAACTTTTATGGCTTGTTTTCAGTATGAATTTTTCGTGATTATAGAAGGGAATAATCACCGAAATAAGCGGAGTTTTTTCTGAGACCGTTTCTAACATAAGGATTTTAGAATTTAAAAATGATTGTAGTTATTTATTATTTTGCATAAGCTTAATGCGTTTCTGCGATTCTTTTATTCTTTTTTTCTAACCATTCCCATGTTTTTTGAATTCCCTTTTCTAATGATATTTTTGGCACATAATTAATTTCATCTGAAATTCTTTTTGTGTCTAAAACAATTTTTCTTACATCAATATCCCTGTTTGGTTGTTTTTCTATTGTAATCTTACTTTTGGAAACTTTTCTTATTATTTTTACTATCTCATTAATGCTTGCGCCATTCCCACTTCCGATATTATAAAGCTGGTATTTATTTTTTTTATCAAAAACTTTCCTTGTAATATTAATCAAATCATCAATATAGATATAATCTCGAATATTTTCTCCATCACCAAAAATAGTTATCGGTTTGTTGTTTTTTATTAAATTTAGAAAAATAGAAATGATTCCTTGGCTTCCGACAACATTCTGTCCTGGGCCATAAGGATTAGAATATCGCAAAATCAAATAATCCAATCCGCGATGACTTTTATAGTACTGGAGATACTTTTCGATTGCTAATTTTGAAATAGCATACGGAGAAATTGGATCAGTATTATCTTCTTCATTGTAAACTTCCTTTCGTTGATTGCCATAAATTGCGCCGCCCGAAGAAGGGAAAATAATTCTTTTCACCTTAGCTTTTACGCATTCTTCCAACAAGTTTACTGTTCCGACTATATTAGTGTTAATGTCAATAAGTGGATCATTCATTGAAGACCCTGGTGTAGTAAGGGAAATAAAATGAAACACGTAATCAACGCCCTTGACTGCATTTTTAATATCCCCCCTATTCAGAAAATTTCCTTGAATCATTACAAGATTTTCATCAAATTTTTTAATATTTTTAGATGCCCCATCCTTGAAAAGATCGAAGGCAAAAATTTTATATTTTTTATCTTTTTGCAATGATTTAACTAAATTGCTCCCGATGAATCCATCGGCGCCAAGAATGAGTACTTTCGTTTTATTTTTCATAATTATTTTTTAAATAGTTTTTAAGTTCTTTGCACATTTTTTCAAATCCAAAATCATGGGCTTTTTTTATTCCATTTACAGACAGTTCTTTTCTTAATTTTTTATTATAAATTAATAATTTAATTTTTTTCGCCAAATCTTCTGGTGAAAATTTATCGTAGATTAATCCAGTCTCATTATTTATTATTATTTCAGAATTTCCTCCTGCATTTGAAGCTATAGTAGGAATTCCAGCAGCCATAGCATATATAAGTGTTAAAGAAAAAGGCTCATAAAGGGAAGGAAAGGTATATATATCATATTTTTGAAATTCCTGAAAAAGTTCCGCTTCTTTAACAAAATCCTTAATTTTTATGCTATCCACAATACCATATTTAATCATCAAATCGTGCAGATTTCTATTGTATTTTTTATCAGTTTTATCTCCTATTATCGTAAGCTCTAAATTTTCTATTTTATATTTATGTTTAAGTATATAAAAAGCTTTAATTAAAACATGGACTCCTTTAATTTGAACTACTCGTCCAGCAAAAAGAATTTTTATTTTCTTATTTTTTATATCAAAGTCTCTATTAATTTGCTTGTTTGAATAATTTTCAAGCTCAACTCCATTATAAATAATTGATGATTTATTAAAACTTATTCCAGATTGAGAATATAATTTTTGCATAAAGCGACTAGAAAAAATAGCATCTGATTTTAAATTAATTTTTTTATTAAATATTAGAACTTTTACTTTATAGAGGTATTTTTTTATAATTTTAGTCAAACTTAAGTTTGAATCTTTTATAATTTCATCAAAGTATCTCACTAAAAAAACAGAATTCAGAAAAGAAATTAGCCAATTATCAGTTAAAAAAAATACTGTTTTTATTTTACTTTTTTCTAAGGTATCCAAAAGGCTTTGATCAAAAAAATATAAATTCCAAACAAAAATAAAATCAGGACTCTCTTTGATTATAATATTTTTTAGTTTAATGACATTTTCAATATTTATAGAGCTTCTTTTTTTATAATCCCCTTCAAATGGTTCATAAATATTGTTTTTTCCAGCAAGAAGTTTTAAGTCTCTATAAACTGTGAAATTGTCATTTTGTGAAATTTTGTTGCCAAAACTACTCGTAACTACAGTAACATCATTTTCTTTTGAGAAGTTCTCCACAACCTGAGCACAGAGACGTTCATATCCGCCAACTGCATTTGGTGGAAATAAGTTTGAAATAAAAAGTATTTTCATTGATTTATCTTTATTAAATAATTATTTAATTCCTCATTTTTTAGGTATTTTTCATAATATTCTACTCTATTCAAGGTGAACAAATAATTTTGGATAAAAAATAGAACATATTTTGTTAGATTGTGTTCATTAATAATTTTAAATAATTCTGTGCCTTCTTTAATATTTTTTTTTATTTCCATGTTATATTTTTTTGAATTTTCAACTATAAATAATGCAATGATTGAAGCCCATTCTCGCCTAACTTTCTCATGATTTTCTTTGATAGTATTTGCATCATGGATTCGGTAATAAAGAAGATTTTCATTAAGGAATTCAATCTTTAAATTCTGCGTAATTAACCTTAAAAAGAAATCGAGATCATGAGTATAGCGAAGATTAGAAAAATATCCAACCTTATCAAAAACAGCCTTCTTTATAAGTACATTTGATGTGGTCATAAAAAAATTACCATTTATTAAAGCAAGTGATAAATTTTTATTTTTTAAATAAAATTCCTTAGCTTGACAATACCATGCATTCTCAATCATTTTTTCCTCAGCATCTATAAAATCAATACCCGAAAAAATAACATCTGCATTTGTATCTTTTATACCCTTAATCATTTTTTTAAAACGCTCATCATAATAAACATCATCGGAATTCAAAATAGCAATATAATCACCCTTAGCCATTTTTATGCCCTTATTTATAGCATTATGAGCACCTGCATTTTCTTGATAAAAATATTTTATACTTGAGTTGTTTTTTATTATTTCCTTTACTATTTTTCCAGAATCATCTCTTGATCCATCATCTATAACTATAACTTCAGACACGGGATATGTTTGATTTTGTATGCTTTTTATTGCTCTTTCTATGTATTTTTCATGATTATACAACGGTATTATAACGCTTATCTTTTGTTCCATAAATTTTAATTATACATTTTTTCAATTATTTGCTCAATCTTCTCTTTTCCGTTTTTAATAGAGTAATTTATTGTGATATGTTTTCGAGATTCATTAGAAAATCTTTTCCACAATTCATCATTTAGAAATAAAGTAGAAATTTTTTCAGCAAATACATCTGGATTATTCGTAACAAAAGCAGAAATTCCATCCTTCAGACCAACGCCCTCTGCTCCAATTTCAGTTGTTACAACAGGAATGCCAAAACTCATAGCCTTAGCAATCTTCCCTTTAAATCCAGCGCCAAAGCGAAGAGGAGCAATAAAAACCCTAGCTTCGCTAAAAATTTTTTCCAGATCTTGTTCTTTTATATATCCTTTTATTTGAAAATCATCTTTTTGCATTTCAGTAATTTCCACTGGAACATTACTACCTATTATTAAAACTTCAAAACTACTAATTTTTCTTTTTAGAATAGGATAAATTTCATCATGAAACCATCTCACAGCATCGGCATTTGGTGCATGAGAAAAACCCCCTAAGAAAACAATTTTATTTTTTTTATTTAAATCAATGACTGTTTTTTTATTGGAAATATTTTCAATCCAGGGGATTGTAATAGCTTTAATAGTTGGATCTTCTTTTTTTATTATTTCAATCTCTTTATCACTGAAAAATAATGAGCTATCAGCTTTTTTCATAATTGAAAATTCTGTTAATTTTGTTTTTTTATAATCACATTTATTTCCCAATCCACTGCCTCTTTTTTCTCGCAGATAATGCAAATCATGACCTACATATATTATTTTAGCTTTAGAATATTTTCTTAAATCATAAATAAAAGCAACACCTGCCATAGGCCTAGAAAGCATTGCAATATCTAAATTTTTTCCAAAATTTTCCAAGAAGCATTGCGGTGAAATTTCATCAAACATTAATTCAATTCCCAAGTTTTTAATTTGATTTGCATACGATTCATTCTTTATTTTATCTTGTGGCCAAAAAATAACATCATACCCCAAATTTTTAAATATTTTTAAATATTGAAAAGTTATGAATGATCCAGCATCTTTATCATATTCTGGTATCCCTCGATCAACATACAGAATTATTTTTTTAGTAGAATCTTTTTTTATTTTTTTAAAGTATTTTTTCCATTTTATAATTATTTCATCATCAACACTCTTATCTTTCAATAAATCATTAATAAATCTAATAATCAGATCAATAAATCTAAATACCCTTTTTGGAATATATTTTCGTATCCTTCTTTCATATATTTTGTAAAAATAATTGGGAATTCGCCACTGTAAAGATTTTTTGATCGTGTTAAGTTCGAAATGTTGCTGTTGCAATGCGCATTCTTTATTTTCAAGTTCTTGATTTTTTATTCCTATTTCTTGATTTTTTTGTTGAATTTCTTGATCCTTTTGATGAAGTTCTTGATTTTTTATTCCTATTTCTTGATTTTTTTGTTGAATTTCTTGATCCTTTTGATGAAGTTCTTGATCTCTTTGTTGAATAGTTTGATCTTTTTGTCGAATAGTTTGACTCTTTTTCATTTCATAAATATATGAATAATGCATCTGCCATTCTTCTTTACTCTTTTTAATTTCCATGCCAAAATTTTCATCTAAAAACAAAACTCCAAGTCCAAATGACTGAAAAAATTCAATAGTTATATATTCTTTTTTTAATTCCTCCCAGAACTTATAAACTCCAAAATCATCTTCTTTTACTTTGATATCATGAAAAAGAATGATGCCATCCTTTTTTAGCTTTGGAAGCCAATTTTTAAAATCATTTTTTACTGCCTCATAAGTATGCAACCCATCAATATGCAAAATATCAATAGAATTATCTTGAAAATCAGAAATAGCTTCATTAAAAGTTTTTCTAATTAAATTAATTTTTAATTGAGAATAAAACCTATTTTTTATATCATTCACTGTTTCAAAAACTTCTTCCCCATAAAATCCGGCATGTTCTTCACCCTCCCAAGTATCGATAGCATTGATTTCGATATTAAGTTCCTGATCTTTTGCGGATTGTGAAAAACACCAAAGTGAGGTTCCATAATGCGTTCCAAGTTCTACTATTTTTTCAGGTTTAATATTGGTAATTAAATCATAGGCAAAATACTTATGCCCTGCCCAAGGCCAAGCCGAATCTTCAAATTTTTCTTCATATTCAAATTTTGGATTGTAATATTTCCAATTCATAGTTTATTTTTTTAAAAGTTTTTCAAAACTAAAATCTTCTATTATTCCTTCTTTTTTCAATTCTTCAGCTTCTTCTTTTGCGATAACTAATTTTTTATATTCCTCTTCTAGTTTTCCATTTTTATAAGCGTCGTACCATTTTCTTATATGAAAACTCATATCTTTTGTTAATAATCTATTTTTTTCTACAGCTTTTCCTGTTATGATAACTTTATTAAAAAAACGATCCCTATTTCTTAATGGAAAATGATAAACTTCAATGTCTGTGAAATTTGCAACTTCGTACTTATTGTTATTATTTATTATACTATGATTTCCTTGCGTTACTTCTATAACACCTCCTTTTGTTTTAAGTATAACCTTTGGTGGGTATTTAAAAAGATACATATTTTTATTTTTAAGTTCATATTCCTTTGTTAATGATTCTAGGGGTTTTAAAACAATATATTTAGTATCTTTTGGGAAAAATTCCTTCCCATTATTATCTTCTAATAAAATATTAATAACATCTACAATTAGAACATCTTCTTTTGTTTTAAAAATATCTTTTTTTAAATTTCCACTTTTTGAAAGCCAAAACTCATCAGCATCACAATGAAAAACAGCACTTGCTCTATATTTATCAATAGCAATTTTGGTCATCCTATTATTCCAAGCTGCTTGAGATTTATCTCGACCTGGCTCATCAATTAAAAATAATTTTCCTTTTGCCTGATATTCCTTAAATATTTCTCTAGTATTGTCAGATGATGCATTGTCAGTAGCGATAATAAAATCAACCCCACGAGAAAGATGGAATTCAATATTTTGTCTAATAATATCATCCTCATCCCTAGCAAGGAGTGTCATTATTAATTTTGGTTCTCTTTTAAATAATTTCAAAGAAAAATTTTTCATTTTTATTTAATAATTGTTAATATTGAAGTTTCATAATCCGTAAAATAATTATATTTTCCACTCATCCAAAAAGCTTGAATTCCAGAATTATTTTTATTTTTTGGAGAAAATGGTCTAAAATTATCAAAATGTGATTTCGAAGTTACTTTTTCATTTTTCCACATATATCCATTGTCGTTTGTTGTCCATTTTTCTATCTCATTTATTTCATTTATTTCTTTTGATAGGTATAAAATATTATGATTATTCTTATCAATTGTTATTCCTCCGGAATAATAAGGTTGTTTTTTTTCTTCAATTGAATTTCCAGCTGACGTTATTTCATTATCATCCCAAGAAAATCCGTCCCAAACGGCATATCTATATTTATGATTATTTATTGCTGGAAAAACAGCATAAACAATGACGGGATTTCCTGATTTATCAATAGAAATATCCCAGTTCCATGATTTCATATTATTTTTAATTGAATCATAAATTAAATCAATCTCAGATGGATAGAGTGGCAAATCATCAATTTTTTTTATGAATGTTCCATCAGCCTTATAAAAACCCCCTTTTTCATAATATGCAAAATAGATATTATTAAAATCAACTTCATCAGGATGACCATCCGTAAAAGTAAAATATATCCTATCTTTATCATTAGAAAAAACTTTCAAATAAGGTCTTTCACCAGAAACATAAAAAAGATTTCTTGCTTGAGACCAATTATCGGCATCATTTGAAATTGAAAATGTTGGTTGGCCATTACCCCCTCGCCAAAAAAGATAAATTTTACCTTTTTCATCTGAGAGTTGCACGGGATTTGAATAAGTAAATTTCCAATCATATCCTCCGCTTTCTGGAGTTATGTTTGTTTTTATTTTTCTAGTTTCATTCCAAGAAGAAATATCTTCTGAATTTTTTGATATTTTATAATACAGATAGTCTCCCGTATGTGCGGAATAAAAAATCATTATACGACCATCATTAAGAATTAAAATTGATGGAGCCGCATGATCATCTATTTGAAGTGACTCATGAACAATTTCTATTTTTGTTTCTTTAGTTTTATTATCATAATAAGCAATTTTTATATCTCCCTTTTTGTTTACGAAACCAAAATAAGTTCTTGAGAATTTTCCATCATAATTAACCGCTCTGGGATCTTGAAACCAGCACCAAGCACCATCTTCGATAATTGTAAAAATATTATTTTTATTATTCAACAATAATAAAAATAATATACCAACTATCAAAATAACAAGAAATAATATTTTTTTTAAATGTTTTTTTAACAAAATATTTTCAATTATCTTATTAAAATCTCATCTCAACACCACCCCTTTCTGTCTCTATCTTGAAAAAATTTTTTATCTCTGGATTTTCATTTTTCCACATTTCAACAATTTCAATCTCATCTAGTCTTTTTGCGTCATGCAAAATAACCATACTTCCATTTTTTAGATATTTTTTAATCACACTAAGAGCTGGGTAGCGAGAATTTTTGCAAAAATCACCCACTGGCCCATCAACAAATAATAAATCTATTTTTTCAAAATTAAATTCAAAATAATTTGGATCATACCACTTATATACATTTCCATTTAGTTCTAAATCTTTAATTGGAGAAAAAATCAATTTTACCTTTTTTTCATCAAAAACATCCTCTGAAATTAGAAGGTTTTTTGTGTTATTTATAAATTCTTCATCTGAATCAAAAGAGGTAAGGATGTAATCATACCCCAATTTTTCAAGAGTTTTTATGATTATCAGTGATGATGTTCCACTGCCTAGCTCCACTATATTAACCGGTCTATGCGTAATAATTTTATAAACCAGATATTTTGCAAATTCTTCTTCAATAGGCCAATCATTCCAATAAATTGGAAATTTTAATTCTAATTGCTTCTCAATAGACATATTTTTATACAAATTAAATTATTATCCCATGATCCACTCATGTGGCACATCTAGAAATCCTCTGTATTTCTTTTTTTGTCCTACTGAAAACATTTTCAACGTTTTGCATGCAGGCTTATAATCATAATGCTCCTGTTCAATATTACTCCAACATGCAACATTCATATAATATTCTCCAGTTAACACAGGCATTTTATCAAAATGCAATATGATGAAATTCTTATCCGTATCTATCCTATAATCATCCATTTGAGTATTATACCCAATGATATTTCCCCCAGAAATCGAATGTATACCTATGCCAAAATTTATTAACTTAACCTTTTTATAAACTTTAAAATCGATACGGATATCAATAGCACTTCCCGTTTCGAAAGTATTTTTAGCTTCTCCATTTTTATCCAAAAATTCAACCCTAATAATTTCTGCTACTTTATTTTTTCTTTCCTCTTCTTGTTTTTTCTTCTCATCTTCAATTCTTTTTTTCGCATTTTCCA
>JBAZSS010000024.1:0-16581 GCA_041662285.1 Parcubacteria group bacterium | reverse complement strand
TAAAAAACAAATGCAAGCTATGACTAAAAATATTTTGAATCTAGTGGAGTTACCTAAACCGGATGACACAGCCGATGCGATTGCGATTGCGCTTTGCCACATCAATAGTCGAAAAATTAATAATTTAAACAATAAGCAACCTTAACCTAAAGCCGAGCTTTTCTTTTACTAAAGCTCGGCTTTAGGAAAAACAATATGCAAACTAGTCCAATAATCGATTTCTTTCTCGGCCAAGGCGTGCCATTCACTACAGTTATTCTAATTCTAATGTTACCGATAATTGCTACTTTCATCGCCTTTTTGCGCCAAGTAGTGGGCATCAAAGCTTTTGGAATTTATGCTCCGCTAATTGTGACTTTTGCCTTTCTGGCGACTAATGGACTCAAATACGGCATTGCAATTTTTGTCACCGTTATCTTTTCTGGCATGCTCATGCGTTTCGTTCTCAAGCCTTTTCGCTTGCTCTATCTTCCTCGCGTCGCCATCATGCTCACGGCAGTAGCGATGTTAATTTTGGGAATTTTAGTTATTGGCGGAGAATTCAAAAGAACGGGACTGGCTGCTGTTTCTATTTTTCCAATTCTCATTATGATAACAATCGTAGAAAAATTTGTGGCTGTGCAAATTGAAAAAGGAGACTCAGCTGCTATAAAATTAGCCATTGAAACTCTAGTTATTTCAATTGTTGGTTTTTTTATCGCCAGCTCCAGTACCCTTATTCATTTTTTAGCCCTTTATCCTTGGGCAGTACTTCTTACAATTCCAGTCAATGTGATGCTTGGCAAATGGACAGGCCTACGCGTTAGTGAATATTTTCGCTTCCGAAAAATAATGAAGAATCTATAACCAAATCGATTCGCATGTCCGACAAACGCACGCGTCGGTTTGTGAGCGATAGCAAACAAATAACTATGTTTGAATTTTTTAAATTAAGCCGGCAAATACTCGGAATGAATGCACGGAACCTGGATTATATCCGGCCATTTAACCGATCACGCGCTAAAAAATTAGCGGACAATAAACTGCTCAGTAAAAAAATTCTCGCCAAGAATAATATCTCCGTGCCAAAACTGATTGCTAAGATTCGTACTGTGGAAGAATTGGAAAATTTTGATTGGCAAGCTCTGCCGGAAGGTTTTGCTTTGAAACCTAATCGCGGTTTTGGTGGCGAAGGAATTTTGGTAGTTTATGGTAAAAAAAAGAATTCCGATAACATTTGGATCAAAGCTGACCGATCAATTGTTACTATAGAAGATTTAAAAACGCATATTCGAAATATTTTGGATGGTTCCTTCTCACTTTCCGGTACGCCAGATATTGCTTTTTTTGAAGAGCGCTTGCAACTTTTGAAACTGTTCAAGCCCTATTCATACAAAGGCATTCCCGATATTCGCGTGATTGTTTTCAACAAAGTTCCCCTTATGGCTATGCTTCGTTTGCCAACCAAATCTTCTTCTGGTAAGGCTAATTTGCAACAAGGTGCTATTGGAGTGGGAATAGACATTGCAACAGGCACAACCACCACTGCCGTTCTCGGAAAAAACAAAATAATTGAATACGTTCCTGGCACTCGCCTTTTGCTTTCTGGAATCAAACTTCCCTACTGGAATGATGTTTTGAAATTGGCTGTACGCGCTCAAGAAATTTCCGGACTAGGTTTTCTCGGCGCTGACATTGCCATCGACAAAATTAATGGGCCAACGATAATCGAACTTAATGCCCGTCCAGGACTCTCTATCCAAGTAGCTAATTTAGCTGGTCTCAAAGAACGACTCAAAAAAGCCGCTGGGATAAAAATCAAGACGGTTGAAAAAGGCATTCGCGTCGGCAAGGATCTTTTCGGCGGAGAAATCGAAGAAGAGCTGGAAGAAATTTCCGGCAAAAAAGTTATCGGCACAGTAGAGAAAGTCAAACTTATTGGCAAAGATGGCAAGGAAATTGAGGTGGAAGCGAAGATTGACACAGGAGCCGACTCTAGCTCAATCGACATTGAATTAGCCAAAGAACTAGGCTTTGGAGAAACACTTTTGGCTTATGAAAAATTAAATATAAATTATGCAGAAATAAAAAATCTGACCAAAGAACAAAGGGAATCCTTATTTAAAAATATTCCCGACCTAGCTGATACTGCCATCATCCATTCTTCTCATGGCACAACCTACCGACCAATGATTTATATTTCTTTTATTATGGATGAATTTGAAATTTTTGCTAAAGTTTCCATAATTGATCGATCAAATTTAAAATTGCCTGTTATTATTGGAAGAAAAAATCTGAGTAAATTCTTAATTGATGTAAATAAATAAACTCATGAAAAAAAATCAAGACATTATCAAAAAGGTTGTCGAAGAAATGGGCGGCACAATTGAAAAAATAATTCCTGAAAGAAATTATTTTCATATCAAAATAAATGGTGAGAAAATATTTATCAATCAAAAATTTGTTATAAATGATAGTTTATTTTCCAGAAAACAACCTACAAACTTCAAAGATCTAACCTATATACTCCTAAAAGAAAATGGCATCCCCACCCCTAATACAGTTTGTTTTTACAGAAAAACTTTTAATGAAAAAGAAATTGAAAAAAAACTTAATACACTTTCTTACCCAATCATCATAAAAGATGCAAACGGTTCACATAGTAGAGGAGTTTTTACAAACATCAAAAATCCGCAAGAAGCCAAAAAAATTATTCTTGAGAAAATACAAGAGTTTCCTTGTCTTATCGCCCAAGAAATAGCTTTTGGGAAGGAGTATCGGGTTCTTATTTTGGGCAATGAGGCTATTGGTGTTTTAGAAATGATTCCTCCGAAAATTTCTGGTAATGGCAAAAATACCGTGCAAGAATTAATAGAAAAGAAACAAAAAACCCAAGACAAAACCAATCTAGACTCAATTTTAAATACAATCTTAAATGACCAAAAAGTTAATCTCAGCACCGTTCTTCTGGATGGCCAAGAAATTTTTATCAAAGGAATTTCCTGTCTTGCTGAAGGAGGAGAAACTAAGGATGTCACTCATCTTATAAATAAAGACCTAGAATCTTTGTGCGTAAAAGCAGCTAAGGTTGTTGATAAAAAATTAACTGGCTTAGATATTATATGTGATGATATAAGTAAAGGTCCTTTAAATCAAAACTTTAGGGTTATAGAGGCAAATCGAAAACCCGATATTTATATTCACTATAATCCTACCTATGGAGAAACCCAAAATGTAGTAAAGAAAATAATCAATTATATATTAAAATTAAAATCTATTTCTAATTAATAATAAATATTATGCTTCTAATCCTACGAACTAAGAAAAAATCTTCCAAAAAAATGGCTGAGTTTAGCAAAAAACTTTCCGCGCATCTTAAGAAAAAAAATGTTCCATTTAATTTTTCCAGTTTTGAAGATATGGAATTGTTTTTAGAAAATAAGAAAATAAACCTGTTGATCAACGGAAAATCTTTGGAAAATTGGAAAACCATTTATCCCCGAAAAGTTGGGCGCTATGGTGGAATGGCATTTATCTTAGCTAACCTATGTAAAAATAAAAACATAAAATTCATTGATAAGTTTCACGAAAAAAGCAAGGCCAGTTCTGACACGGCCAAAATAATTCAGATGTTCAGGTTTTCTCTTGGCAACGTACCAATTCCAAAGACATATTACTCAGTTGCTTATCAAAAAAATCATATTCAAAATGCCGCTAAATTTCTTGGCTTTCCTATCGTGATAAAACAGTGCAATAGCTCTCAGGGTTCAGGCGTTTTTTTGGCTAAGGACAAAAAAATGCTTTCCGAAAAAATAGCTGAGCTTATGGAAAAAGAAGCAGGGAAAGAGATCTTTCTTCAAGAATTTATCCCCAACACTTTCGAATATCGAGTTTTTGTCACTGGGAAAGAAGTAGGTGCGGTTGAGAAAAAAATTCGTACCAAAAAAAACGAATTTAGAAACAATGTTTTTTTAGGTGCCAAAGAAGAATTTCTTGATATTGCCTCAGTTAAAAAAATTATCCTCAACACTGCGATAAAAGCCTCGCAAGTTGCTAATATCCAAGTTTCTGGAGTAGATGTCGTAGAAAAAGAAAATGGTGAGGTTGCAATCTTCGAAGCCAATAGCTGTCCCAGCCTGACACTCAATGAAAAAATTTCTCCTGAACTAAAAAGCTTAAGTAATTATTTAGAAAAATGCGAAAAAAAATAATAATGTTTTTCAATAAGGAAAAGTCTGAAAAAAAACCTTTTTTTGGTTTTGGTGAAAAAGAAGCAGTTTATTTTGATTTTTTCAAACAAGGCACTCTCGCTGGTGCTGATATGTATATAGCTAGCAAGGAAAAAAATTACCGGGGTGAATTAAAGTTTAAAGATCCTCTCTTTTTTGACGGGAAAAAATTCAAAAAAATATCTGGGATTATAATTGCCAATGCCATTTATGACAGAAGTGGTGGCTTGAAATTTCCTTCCAAAAAAATAAGTCGGAAAGTTTTGAATAATATTACTTTCAAATCTCTTTGTTATAACAAAAACAAAATGTATGAAACTCTTGGTGATTTTATGCCAAAAAGTTTTAAGATAAAAAATCAAAAAGATTTTGAAAAAAAAATAAAACTGTTTTCCCCAAATGAAATGGTTGTTATTAAGCCATCTGAAGGTTTGGGCGGAAAAGGTATCATCATAGATACTGTTTCAAATATTATAAAATTAAAATTAACTATTACAAAAGAAACTGTTTTGCAAAAATTCGTAGATACCTCTTTTGGAATAAGAAATATTACTCGTGGTCGACATGATTTGAGAGTTGTTATTGTTTTTGGAAAAATAATTTTTGCTAGTCTTCGAACTCCTAAGGAAGGCAGTCTTCTGGCTAATGTCGCCCAAGGCGGAAAGATAAAAGAAATCCCTCTTGAAAAAATTCCCGCAGAGGTCAAGAGTGTTGTTTCAAAAATACAAAAAATTCTGGACAAAAAATTTGATTATCCGATTTATTCCATTGATCTGGGTATTGAAAATACGAAACCATTCGTTTTTGAATTAAACGATCAAATCGGTTTTCCTTCCAAAAAGATGAGAAGCTATAAGCTTTTTAATGAAGCCCTAGTTAAATCTTTGCAAAAAATAGCTGCTAGAAAATAGCTTTGCCTTGAAAAGTTTTCTCTTTTATAATATAATATAGAATGCTTTGTAAATAAGCTAAATAAATTATATGTATATTTTTACGCCTAAAAATTCTACCGGATCATCTGGCAAAAAAAGATTTAGAATTAATTGGAAATTCTTGAGAAAATTAGTCCTGATTTGTGGTGGCGCAGTATTGCTTTTTATCATTGCTGTTTTTGCCTGGTTTGCTAAAGATTTGCCTAGTCCCGGAAATCTCAATGAGCGTTTTGTCATTCAATCAACGAAAATATATGATCGCACGGGAAATCATATTCTCTATGAGGTTCATGGTGAAGAAAAAAGAACAGAAATTCCATTTTCCCAAATGCCAGAAAGTTTGCGTTATGCCACCCTTGCTCTTGAGGATCAAAATTTTTATAGCCACATTGGAATTCAACCTAAGAGTATTTTACGCGCTGTATTTAAGGATATTTTCAATTTCGGCGCTGCTCAAGGTGGCTCAACTATTACTCAACAACTCATCAAGCAATCTCTCTTGACTTCAGAAAAAACTTTCACCCGAAAGATAAAGGAAGTTATTCTCGCCATTGAAATTGAACAAAAATTTTCCAAGGATGAAATCCTAGGAATGTATCTCAATGAAATTCCTTATGGTTCCAATGCCTATGGAGTTGAAGCGGCCGCTCAAACTTTTTTTGGAAAACATGCTAGTGATCTTACTCTCGATGAATCTGCTATTCTTGCCTCTCTTCCTCAAGCTCCTTCTCGTTATTCACCCTATGGAACACATACTGAAAACCTCAAGGCTCGTCAAGAATACGCCCTGAGCCAAATGGCTAATTTAGGATATATAACCCAAGATCAAGCCGAGGAGGCAAAGGCGGTAGATATTTTTTCTAAAATAAAAACTTTTTCCGACAATATCAGCGCTCCTCATTTCGTGATGTATATTAAAGAATCTTTAGAAAAAAAATACGGAGCTGAGGCAGTTGAACAAGGCGGGCTAAAAGTCTATACCACTATTGATTGGGATAAACAAAAAATTGCTGAGGAAGCCATCAAAAACCACAGCGAAAAAAATGCCACTACCTATAAGGCTAACAATCAAGCGCTAGTTGCGATGGATCCAAAAACAGGCCAGATTTTAGCTATGGTCGGTTCAAAAGATTATTTTGGCAAAGCCATCCCTACTGGATGCGTCTCTGGAAAAAATTGCCAATTTGAAGGCAATTTTAATGTGGCTACCGCCCTTCGTCAACCAGGATCGTCCTTTAAGCCTTACGTCTATCTCACTGCATTTTCCAAGGGTTATACGCCAGAAACTAATCTTTGGGATGTGGACACTAATTTTTCTACTGATGATGGCAAGGAATATAATCCAAAAAATTATGACGGCGAGAATCGAGGCCTACTCAAAATGAAAGATGCGCTGGCAATGTCACTTAATGTTCCCGCGGTGAAAACACTCTATCTCGCCGGGGTGCAAAATTCCATTGACACTGCTCACAAAATGGGCATCACGACACTAAACAAAACTGCTGATTATGGATTATCTTTAGTTTTAGGGGGAGGCGAAGTAAAATTACTCGATCATGTTAATGCTTTTTCCACTTTTGCTACAGGTGGAATTCATCACTCTACTGTTTCTGTTTTAAAAGTTGAAAGTGGATCCGGCGAAATTTTAGAAGAATATAAACCAAGTGATGGACAAAGAGTAATAGAAGAAAAACACGTTGCGATGATAGATTATGTTTTGTCCACGAATGAACTTCGCGCTCCGGTGTTTGGAGAAAACAATCCACTTAAGTTTGACAACCGCCCTGTAGCGGCTAAAACTGGCACCACTAATGAATGGCGCGATGGTTGGACAATGGGGTATACTCCATCTTTAGTCGCGGGTGTTTGGGCAGGTAATAATGATAATTCTATAATGGCTCAGGGGGCAGATGGCTCCTATGTCGCCGCGCCGATTTGGCGCGAATTTATGGAAAAATCTTTAGTTAATTATGATATTGAAAAATTTCCTGAATATAAAAAGGACGAAGAAGAAACTGGCAAGAACGTGTTAGACGGAAAGCTTGATGATAAAAAAGAACTTAAGGTTTGCAAAATTCCTGGCTCTGATGAATATTGCTTAGCAAATGATAATTGTCCAGAATCCAAAAGAGAGAAGAAGAAGTTTGCAGACGCACATTCAATTTTGTATTATGTCAAAAAAGATGATCCGCGTGGAGACAAACCAGAAAAACCCGAGGATGATCCTCAATTTAAAAACTGGGAAAAGGCCATTGAAAAATGGCTAGACAAAAAAGAAGGTTATTCTTCCCGACCAACTCCAGAGAAAGAATGTGAATCAGATGATTTTAAGGATTTTGACCCAAGTATAAAAGTTTCCGCACCTTCCAGCACTAGCTCTTCTTCTTTTACTATAAAAGTAAAAGCAGACGCGCCGTTTGGAGTGGATAAAATAGTTTTGTCTGTTGGGGGAGATGAGGTCAAAACATCTTCTGAATCTTCTTTTAGTTATGATTATTCAGTTCCCGATTCCAAGAAAAATACCACGCTTTCAATTAAAGCAACTGTCAAAGACAAGCGTGGTGATAGTGATTCTGATAGTGTTTCCGTGGAAACAAATATCCTTTAGATTTATTTTAACTTTATTTCTTTTATCGCGCCCTCCCCCAGTTCCTTATTTATTTTTTTAATGATCGTATTTCTATTCATAAAAAGCTCACTCGCCCAAGCGGAGCTAGTGAGTTTTATAAAAATAGTTCCGCTCTTAAAATAATCCGCTCGAAGTTTTGACGCTCCCACATTGCCAAATTCTTCCTTAATAACTCGGTTAAAAATATAAAAGATATCTTTGTCAGTTAAGGATATTTTTTTAGTATCTTTTCTTTTGTATAAAAGGTTTTTTAGAGATTTCATAGTTTTTTGTTTTATAAATTTTTAATCATCTCCGGCAACTTCAAAATCCATTTGACTTGTGTGCCTTGAAAAATGAAAGGTGAAACATCTTTGATGGCCTGCTCTAAATTTGAAGTGGAAATAATTTTTGCAAGTTCTACAATCAACTCCTTTTTGTTTTTCACCGCAATATTTTTTTCTTGAAATATTGCATAATTTGGCTCAATATTCTTTTGCGCCAAAAACCACACCAAATCATAGAAGTCTCGCCCTTTTTGATATGGTCGCAATTTCAAAGCGATAATTTTTTGCGCAAAGAGAGTGGGCAAGGTGTTGATTAATATTGGAAATCTTTCTCCAAAACTATCCACAAATTTTGTTTCAACTTCGATATTTTTATATGGGTCAAAATCAATTTCTAATTTAATCATTATTTTCTCATTTTTTTGAACATTAAATCCAAATTCCTGCAAAATATTTTTAAACTTAAAATAAATAATGTGAATATTCTCAGTTGTTTTGATTTTTGTATCTAGGCTAAATCCCAGCAGTTCCAGCTTTCCAGCAATTTCTTTTCCCATTTGGTTGATATCAAAATTTTCTTTTTTCAATAAATCAAAATCCAAATCCTCGGAGAATCTTTCGATATTATGAATAAAACGCAAGCTAGTTCCACCCAAAAAAGAAACGGTATCATTGAAATTGCTCACTGAAAGAACTTTGAGAATTTGCGTCTGCAAATATTCTCTCAAAATATCCCTTTCTCGCCAAGGAATATTTTTCCCTTGGCAATAATCCCTGAAATATTTTTTATCCGGCAACATAAAATTTGATAAAATTATTAGTTAGTTCTAAAACTTTTTTATTCCCAAAAACTTTGGCAAATTTCATTAGTTTATTTTTATCATACTTGAAATCATCACTAAATCTATAGCCTTCAAATTGAAGTTGACTACCATCTAAAATATTTTTGTTCAGATAAAAAAAATCCACCAAAGCTTTTTCCGGCAAAGCCAAATTAAAAGAAATTCCCAGTTCTTTTTTTCCAATAGCTTCATATCCGCCAAAAGCCGTTTTTTTAACTTTGCGAAAAGTGAATTTTCCAAAATCATTGCTAATTTCTTTTGTTTCTCGACTAGTCACGCAAGTGGTGACAAAAACCGCTTCTGGAATAATTCCATAATATCCCAAGGCTGTTTCTAGGCTCACATAGGCTGGTGGATACATTTTTGAAGCCAAAACCATCGGATCAACAGCGTGTCGCAAATGACCCAAAAGATATAAACCTTTTTTAAGTTGCAAAATATAGCCTTTTTTCCTCCAGTTTTCCAGATTATTTAGAAATGACCGATTAAATTTAATTCTCAAAATCAATTTTAGCTCTTTAGTGCTAAAAAGAGGAAAATCTTCCATTTTTTGCCTAAATTCAATATAGTTCATTGTCGTAATTCATAAATTTTTATGATTTATAACATTATTATAGCAAGCTTAGGCGCCTTTGTCAATCCTCTTCCCCCAAAAGTAAAGTGGCTATATTTTTCTTTATTTTTTCTGTGTCTTCTTTTAATTTTTATTAATAAAGCTATTTCTCGTCTAGTCTCTCTCCTATCCTCCAAAATAAATTTTTTTAATCTTTTGATTTTTCAGCAATTCTTTTCCCCCAACCAAGGCAACTTTTCCATCTTCCAAGACATATGTTTTGTCTGAAATTTCTACGGCCTGCCTAGCATTTTGTTCAACGATTATTATTGCTATTTTTTTTCTGTTCTTGATGTCAATTAAGATGTTGAGAATTTGTTTTCCAACTATTGGTGAGAGGCCCAAGGTTGGTTCGTCAAGTATCAAAAGATCTGGATTTGTGATTAATGCTCTGGCAAAAGAAATCTGTTGCTTTTCGCCACCACTTAAAGAATGAGCTATTTTATCTTTTTTAGCTTTGAGCATGGGAAACTCCAAAAAAATCTCTTCTATTTTATTTTTCAATTCATCTTTTTTGTATATACTAAAACCGCCCATCTCTATATTTTCTTGTACAGTCATGTTGTTGAAAATTAACTTACCCTGCGGGGCATAGCCAATTCCCAAGCTAATAATTTCTGAAGTTTTTTTCCCGGCGATATCGTTTCCTTTGAATATTATCTCGCCTGAATAAAAATCGGTTATTCCATATATTGATTTCAAAACCGTACTCTTACCAGAACCGTTTGGTCCGATAATTGAAACTATTTGCTGTGGCTCTACACTTAAATCAACTCCCCAGAGCACTTGCATTTTGCCATATCCAGAATTAAGTTTTTTTATTTCCAACATATTATTTTCCTATATACGTATTTATTATCTTTTTATCTTTCCTAATTTCTTCCGGTGTTCCTGATTTTATTATCCTACCCTCACTCATAAAAAGGATGATGTCTGAATATTTAAAAGTAAAAGATAGGTCGTGGTCAATTAAAAGAATGGTTTTGTTTTTTTCTCTTTCCGCTGCCAGAAGTTTTCCAATTTTTTCCTGCCGGAATATTGGAATTATTCCTGCAGCTGGTTCGTCTAAAAGTGCGATACTATATGGTTTTATAATTGTCTTTAAAAAATCTATCAATTTTCGCTGTCCCCAACTTAAATCTCTCACCAATTCATTGATTAGATCTGGGAAATTAATTAGCTTCAAAAGTTCTTCCACTTTTTTTTCTTTCTCAGTTGAAATTTTATTTAATCCAAAAATATTTTTAAAAAATAAAGTGTCGCTATCCTCCATTGCAAGCAAGAGGTTTTCTCTGACTGTCAGATTATTAAATAATTTTGAATCTTGAAATGATCTTGCTATGCCAAGATTTGCTCTCTTTTCAATTGACTTATTATCTATCCGCTCATTGTTTAAATAAATTTCTCCTGAATCCGGTTTTATTATTCCACAGATGATATTTAATATCGTAGTCTTGCCTCCGCCATTTGGCCCAACTAGTCCAACAATTTTCCCTTCAGGAACTTCAAAACTGCAATTTTGAATTGCCACATCACCACCAAATGATTTAGTGATTTTTTTTACTCTTGTGATGTCGACTATTTTTAGCATATTATTCCAGCTCCACTTTTCCCAAAAAACCTTTTGGTTTATAAAGTAAAATGATTAATAAAATAACGGCGTATATAACTTGACGCATCGGTCCAATAATTGATGTTGAAAAACCAATAAATCGCAGTGGCTCAGGAAGTAAAACCAAAACTATGGTCGCAATAATTGTCCCCCTAAAAGAAGCCAGCCCACCAATTATTACTATGCATAAAATTGGAACCAATTGCATAATAGTAAAAGAAGAAGGATTTATGTAAGTAATAAAATGGGCATATAGACATCCGGCGACGCCGGCAAAAAATGCTGACATGGCGAGTGTGATTGATTTAACTTTCATCGTATTTTTTCCCAAAGCCCTTGCTGCCAATTCATTGTCTCTGGTTGCTTCTATGACTTTTCCAAAGGGAGAATTGATCAATCTAGTTAAAATAAAATATGTGATTAAAACGATTATTAAAGTCAACATTAAAAATTGAAAGTCTGAAGAAAAGCTAAAACCAAAAATTGATGGCTTCGGTATGTTTGGCAAACCAAAAGGTCCCTTGGTAAGAGAAACCCAATTTAATACAACTGAATAAACAACAAAATTAAATGCCAAGGTTGCCAAGGAAAGATAATCTCCTTTCAATTTATTTGTTGGCACAGAAAGCAAATAACCAAATAGCATTGCGAAAATTCCTGCCAGAAGAATGGACAATGCAAAAGGAACACCACTCATAGTCAATAGGGATGACGTATAAGCCCCAACTGCGAAAAAAGCAATATGCCCAAGATTTATAAGTCCAGCAAAACCCATTGCTAATTGCAATGACAAAGCCAAGATAAGATATATCCCGATCAATATTAATAAATGTATAAAATATGCTTCAATCATTAGTCTTTTCTTAATTTAATCCCCAAAATTCCTTGAGGTCTAAAAATTAAAAATATAAATAATAAAATAAACACGATTGCATCCTTATATCCTGAAGGCAAAAACCAGATTCCAAAATTTTCCACTATTCCCAATAAAAAAGCCCCTATAAAAGCACCCCTAATCGAACCAATACCGCCAATAATTGCCGCTGCAAAACCCTTAATCATCAAATTTGTTCCCATTATAGGACTTAGATTTTCTTCCAACCCTATCAAAACAGAAGCAGTGCCTGCTATGGCAGATCCAATAAAAAAACTCCATGAATAAATTTTTTCAGCAGAAATTCCAACTATTTCTGCAACTTCCTTATTGTCTGACACAGCTCTCATGGCTTTCCCTATTTTTGTTTTTTTAATAAAAACGTAAACTGCAAATAATAATAAAAATGAAAAGATTACAATGAAAATTTGCAATGGTGTAATCGTCGCCCCAAAAATTTCCACCGCATCTGCTGTTTTAAATAATCCAATATTCTTTATTCCCGCGCCAAAAAAAACAACAATTAATGACTCTAGTAATATCAACAAACCTACACTTGCAATTAGAAGTATTGATGAAGATGTTTTTCTTTTTCTGAGCTGACGATAGATTATTAAATTCATTAGATAACCCAAAAAAGCTGTAAATAGTATGGTTAAAATTACTGCCAAAGCAAAATTCAAACCCAAGATATTATAGAAAAAATAAAGCATATAGGCACCGCATGCAATCGTGGCACCATAGGCAAAATGAATAAAATTATTCACCGAATAAATCAAAGAAAAACCGACAGCCACCAAAACATAAATCGCTCCAGCTATCAAGCTGTTGATGGTTAGTTGTAATATTATTGATGTCATATTGAATTAAGTTTTATTCTAATCTCATATTATCATAATCAATAACTTATGAGAAAGAAAAAAATTATCTCTGAATAAATTTTATTATTAGACGATAAACCACCAATTTTTAGTTGGTGGTTTACCTTTTAAACACATACTATATGTCAACCTACTGTTGAACATATTCAGGAACAAGATCGGTAAGTTTAAATAATCTAATTAAGATACCCTTTATTCTTCCGTCATCCCCCATGTTCAAAGTACCGCTAACGCCTTTGTAATTTTTCACACCTTCCATTGCTTCTATTTTTTCTTGCAATCTTTCTGCTTTAGTTTCACTTTTTACTTTTGGTAAAACTTCTTCAAGCAAAATATTTGCTGAATCATAGGCATGGTCTGTCGCTACATAAACGATTGGTTTGCGTTCAAATTTCGCATTGTAATCGTTATAGAAATCAGTAGCAACGTTATTGTCATTTAGCGGAGCATAGAATGAAAAATACATTCCGTTAATTTTGCCAGCTGAAGACTCTTGAATAGCAGGGTCTGTGGCAACTGACGGTATTGATAACATAGGACTTGTTATGCCTAGGCCTCTGGCTTGTTTTATCGCGATACCAATTTCCTGATAGCCTAAATACACAATCGCATCTTTGTCTTTAAGTTTTAATAGCGATGTTTTAAAGTCACTTGTATCTGCTGTATAACTTTCTTTCTGCACTTTTATACTATTTCCTACTCTCTCTTCGAAAAGAGTTGCTACTGAAGGCATGAAATTGTCTGTAGTGGAGTGCAAAATACCAATATTCTTATATCCTTTTTCCACAGCATAGTCAGCAATCACATCGGCTAAATCTTTTGTTTCTTTTGCTATACAAAAAACATTATCTGACAAGCCTGCTAAATTTTGGTCACAGTCTAGTGAATCCACAACCAACACACCATCATTTTTTGCTTTCTGCGCAACTGCAAATACACCTCCATAAGTTGACATAACAATTGTTTCAACTCCGTTTTGATTTACCAGTTTATTATAGGCCGTTACTGCTTTTGAAGTATCATATTGATCATCTTCAATAAATAATTCAATTTTTTTACCATTAACTCCTCCCTGAGCGTTCGCCTGCTCTACTGCAAGGTCGATAGCCTGAGAAGCTTCAATTCCAAGAATTGACGCAGGACCAGTTAAGGGTCCAATATAACCTAGCTTAATCACTTCATTTGCATTGTTATTAGTTGATGTTGTTTGGTTTTTTGAAGACATAAGCATTGTGCTCGCAATAGCCACAACCACCAAAACCACAACAAGCAGAACTACATTTTTACTTTTTTTACTCATAGTTTTTTTTAATTATTAATTAATTTTTCTTAAAATACCTCTTAACTTTTTAAAGTGCTGTATTTCGATTCATCTCTTTTCGATTTATCATCACAGTAAAATATACCACGAAATACCTTAATCGTCAATCATAGACATCCCTTAAGATATACAAAATACTAAAAACCTTGACTATCAGAGATAAAAATGATATACTCTATAATGACAACAATCTAAATAATCCCCCTATGGACCTCCAAAAACAACTAAAAAACATCGGGCTTCTTAATTCAGAAATAGAAATTTATCTATACCTTCTTAAAGAAGGCGCCTCTTCCCCACCAAAAATCGCTAAAGGCACTGGCATTGCCAGAACTAACTGTTATAATATTTTGCAAAAATTGGAGGAAAAAGACTTGATTGTAGAGCAAAAAATAGGCGAAAGAAAGGCCTATATAACCTCCGACCCACAATCACTTCTGAGAAATTTAGATAAAAAAAGAGAAACTCTAAATAGTATTATCCCAGATCTACGAGCGATGCAAAAACTCGAGAAAAACAAGCCGATCATCAGCTTCTATGAAGGCTGGGATCAGGTCAAAGAAATTTTCTATAAAACATACGAGGCAGATAATGGCGTGGTTAAAGGAATTGCATCAACAAAAGAACTCTTTTCTTTGGACGCAAAGTTTTTTGAAAATTACAGAAAAGAATTACATAAAAGAAATTTAATGTTTCAAGATATTGTCACTTACGCTTCTGGTGAAAAAAGTGTTGCCGAGGCAAAAGAAATAATGAAAGCTATGTATGAAACCAAAATTATTCCCGAAGAATATAAAGATGCTCCGTTTGATATATTAATTTGGAATGATTATATCGCCTTAATAGTGACCAGCGAACCAATCTTTGGCACATTAATTAAAAATAACATATTAGCCACGGCCTTTAAAATGATTTTTGATATCTTGTGGAAAAATTTAAAAAATGAAAACACTGGAAATGCGCCTAGTACCAATAATAAAATATTAGAAAAAGAAGATACTGATTTAGATTATTAGGCAAAACAATAAAAAATTTATTATTCTTTATTTTTCTTTAAAAAATTATAAATTCCTCGTACGGCAATCGCGCCCTCGGAGGCGGCGGTGATGACTTGGCGGAATTTATCGGAGCCATCAGTGATGTCACCGGCTGCAAAAATTCCAGAAATATTTGTCGCACCAGTTTTTTGAATTTTTATGTATCTATTTTCATCCAATTCAATTCCTAGTTCACTAAAATATTCCACCGCCGGATCTGAACCAGCTTCGATAAAAAGTCCATCCAAATTTAAATCTTGCGAATTTTTATATTCTCGGTCTAGCTTTACTTTTTCCAATTTTTGCTCACCTAAAATTTTCACTACATTAGTTTCATAAAGCACTTCTATTTTTTTATTATTCTTGATTAAGTTCACCCAAAATGGTTCGGCGCGTAATTCTTTTTTGCGATAAATTAAATATACTTTCTCTGCTAAATCAGCCAGATATAATGTGGCGGTCGCGGCACTATCCGATCCCCCAATTACGCCCACAGTTTTATTTTTATAAAAAAATCCATCACAAGTAGCACAATAGGACACACCCTTACCAATAAATTCTTTTTCTCCTATAATATTGAGTTTTCTTTTTTTTGTCCCAGTCGCTAAGATAATTGTTTTTGTGTGTAAAATATTTTTATTCGCCAGAGTTATAGAAAAAATATTATTTTCTTTATTTATTTTTTCCACTAACTCAGGCAAAATTTCCACGCCATATTTTTTCGCGTGATTCCCCCATTTTTGACTAAATTCAAAACCGCTCATATCCTCCATTCCGGGATAATTGTCAATTTTATGCGTCTCACTAATTTGTCCACCCAAAAGCGCACCCACAATTTTATGCTTTATCCCATACCGCGAAGCATAAATCGAAGCACTGAGTCCTGCTGGACCAGCGCCAATTATTACTAGATCATGAATTTTATTTTCTATTTCATGTTTCATGTTATATGTTTCGTGTTTTTAATTTTTTATTGGCATCACAATATAAGTGAAATTTTCCAAAACTTCGCCGGATTTTTCATTAATTTCGCGAACCGCCACAGGTGTAGCTTCACTATTTAGCAAGATTGCGACTTGAGAAGTGGTAGTAGCGTTAATTCCATCTAAAAGATATTTAGCATTAAAAACAACCTCTTGAGATGGTCCTGTGATGTCAAATTTAAGTTCAGCTGAATTTTCTCCAGCTTCAGCGCTCGAAGACAGGATAAAAATTTTTTCTTCTTGTGCTTCAATTTTAAGCGTTATCTCATTTGATCCGCCTGCCGAAAAAACATTAGCCATTTTAATGGCATTTTGTAATAATTGTTTTTCCCCTACTATCCTTGTTTTATATTCCGCCGGCATTATATGTTTATATTCCGGAT
>JBAZSS010000023.1:0-19167 GCA_041662285.1 Parcubacteria group bacterium | reverse complement strand
CGCTATATAATATTATTAAGCAAGGCGCCCTTGATTCAAGTAAGAATATTTTTGGAGGGGAGAAATCAAGAACATTAAAAAGCCATGGCGGAACATCTTTTGCTATTGGCGGATATGAAGAAAGTGAAATTGCAAGCCATCTTTATGCTAAAAAAGCCGATAAAGATTCCATATTAAAAATAGATAGGAAGCGTGATTTTGGAGATAGCAGGACTTCTGGTGAGGAAATACTAGATGTCATTCACCGTCAATTGCCGAAATTAAAACCAAAAGAAAGAAAATTTGTTGAAGATGAATTGGAAAAAACAAGCGAGGAAAGAGTAAAAAATCTTTTCGATGGAGAGTCATATGCTTTTGATTATAATGCTACATTCAATGAATTACAGGAATCAATGGAAAAATTAGAAGGCAAAAGAGGCCATATAGACGATGAGGAGTATGTAAAATACTTAGAAGGAAGAGTTCCATACTTAAAAGAACTAGTCGAAGGTTATAATAAGCTTAGTGAAGATGAAAGGGTGATACTTCAAAATCCATATGGAATATTGTTGTCTTATGAAGGCATAGATCTGCCGAAAGAAGATTTGGAAAAATTTACAACAGCCGGAATTTGTGAACGCAGAACCAATAAGGCCATACCTAATTCTAAACTAAAACAAATTCAAGCTCCAGCTGAAAAAATAAGTCAAATTAAAGAATGGATAAATGAGAAAATCCAATCATTGCCAGAAAATTCAGAGGGAAGAAAAGCCCTTGAGGATGTGGAGATAATACCTTTGGAATATTATGAAGTTAAGAGTATTATTAAAACATACTAATGTAGTAGTGTAATTAATTTTAAATAATAAAAATAAACATATGAATCATGAAGTTCCAAAAAATACTGAACCAGCAGAAGATAAAAAATCAGAAAATTATGAACAAACGACAAATACTGAAAAGATGACAGTGTAGAAATTTAAGCAGAAAAGTACTGCAATTATCGATGATATCTTAGTAATAAATATTAAAGAGAGTGACTTCGATTTAAAAAATCCAAAAGATAAAGAATTTTATGATGGCATGGTGAGTACTAGAAATATGGTGAATGATGGAAACTATGCAGAGCCTGAAATGTTTGCAGGGCCAGATGGTTTTAGAAAGCCTAAATATTTTGAAACACCTGAAGGAATTTTAAAATGGAATTTAAAAAATTATGAGGACACTATGGTAGAAATGAGAGAAAAACATCCTGATGATTGGGAAGATTTTGTTCCCGAATCATCCTTGAAGCGTATGAGAGAAATTAAAAATCTTTTAAAATTTATTAAAGATGAGCAGAAGGAAACATCAGAAGATACATCTGATCAAAGTGAAAAATCATATACTGAAAACAATCAGGATGAAAATAGTGATGAAAAAACAAAAGAAGTAAAAAAACAGGAAAAAATTCCAGAGAAAAAAGATGCAAAAACTAAGGTTGAACAAAAAAAAGAAAAACTAGAAGGGGAAGAACTATTTCAATATCAGATAGAAAATAATTCACACCCGCTGTCTAAAAGCTTAAAAGACGATACGATTCTATTCATCGAAAGCCTCAATGAGGGAATTAGTGGGCCAGGTATGTTTCAATCGTTTAAGGAGGAGTTATCGGAAATTTTATATAGAAGTGGGGTTATCTATGAAGAAGATAAGGAAATTGAAATTGATGAAGAAAACAGGGAAATTCTTCAACCACTTTTGGATTTTCGCAAAGAACTTGACCAATGGAATACCGTTACAGAAGTACGGAAGGAGGATTTCAGAAAAAGAGTAATAAAATATACCGAAGACACTTTTGGGATGGAAATTCAAGCACCAAACGAAGGAGAGGATTATAAGAATAAGGGAAAAGCAACAAAAACAGTAGAAACAAAAAATGAATTTTTGAATGATAAGATAAAAAAAGTGTTAAAGCCTGGGTTTAAAATAAATGAAAAATTATTTAATCATTATGAGAAATGGTTTAGGGAAAAAGAGCAAGAAATTAGCAATAAACGCAACACTATAAAAAGTACTGTATCCGATCAAGAATTCGATAGAATATTTAATGAAGATCAGGCGTGGCTTACAAAACATAGATTCGCAAAAGCAATAAAACCTGCGCAGATTGAAATTTATAAATACAAAGCTTAGCTAAAAAACTTCATCATTTATAAGAAAATATTTGTTCTTGACAGCTTTCAATTTTTCTATACAATATAAATTAGCAGTCGAATGATGCGAGTGCTAATTACTTTGCTAATTATTAATTTTTCGGTTTTAATCTAATTTTTTAGATTAAAGCAGGAATCAAAAATATGAAATTGAAACCGTTACACGACAACGTAGTCGTGAAGCCAATGAGTGCGGAAGAAACTACTGCGTCGGGAATTGTTTTGCCTGACAATGCCAACAAAGAAAAACCGGAAAAGGGAGAAGTGTTGGCTGTGGGTCCAGGGAAAATTATGGACAATGGACAATTAAAATCAATGGGTGTGAAAGTTGGCGACAAAGTAATGTTTAAAAAATATTCTCCAGATGAGATAAAAATTGATGAAGAAAAATATTTGTTGATTAGTGAAGGAGATATTTTGGGGATATTAGAATAAATTTAGAATTGTAAGATGGCTATCCCGCACCAATTTCAATAAAGATTTTCTTGAAAGTGAAATTTGTGTGCGTGGTCGCCTACGGCTTAGTTTATAATTAACATAAAATTTAAAAGCGAATTGGTGCAGGGATGCTCATTTTTGTTCCTGCTCGCTTCGCTTACAGACAAAAATGGCAAAGCAAATTGAGATAGGGGTTGATGCCAGGAAAAAAATAAAATTAGGTATCGACAAAGTGGCTAACACGGTCAAGACTACTCTGGGACCGAGAGGTAGAAATGTCATTTTGGACAAGGGTTTTGGCTCACCGACAATTACCAACGATGGAGTTTCCATTGCTAAAGAAATAGAACTGGAAGACAAATTTGAAAATATTGGGGCTGGATTGATCAAGGAAGTTGCGAGCAAAACTAATGATGTGGCAGGGGACGGCACCACCACTTCAACTGTTATGACGCAAGCATTGGCACACGAAGGCTTGAAATTTGTGGAAACCGGCATGAGTCCGATTGAAATTCGTCGCGGAATGGAAATGGCCAAGAATGATGTGGTGGAAATACTTTCCAAAAATTCTAAAAAAGTTAGTTCTAAAGAAGAAATTTCTCAGGTGGCGACAATTGCGGCGGAATCCAAAGAAATGGGCGAGATGATTGCGGAAGTGATGGAAGAAGTTGGCAAGGACGGTGTGATCACCGTGGAAGAATCGCAGACCTTTGGATTTTCCAAAGAAATTGTAGAGGGGATGAATTTTGACAAGGGTTATGTTTCGCCATATATGATCACTGACGTTGAAACACAAAAAGCCGAACTCAAAGATCCCTATATTTTAATCACTGACAAAAAGATCTCCGCAATTTCTGAAATTTTGCCAATTTTGGAAAAAATTGCGCAAGGCGGAAAAAAAGAATTGGTGATTATCGCTGACGATGTTGATGGCGAAGCCTTAGCAACGCTGGTGGTCAATAAACTGCGAGGGATAATAAATGTTTTGGCGATCAAAGCGCCCGAATATGGTGACGGACGAAAAGCGATGCTCGAAGACATTGCAATTTTGACTGGCGGACAAGTTATTACCGAAGAAAAAGGCTTGGATCTCAAAAAAACAGAAATTGCTATGCTTGGCCAAGCGCAAAAAGTAGTGGCGACCAAAGATGACACAACTATTGTTGGGGGCAAAGGAAAAAAAGAAGAAATTGAAACTCGCGTGGCGCAAATCAAAAAGCAAGTAGAAAATTCTGACAATGATTATGAAAAAGAAAAACTGCAAAAGCGAATTGCCAAAATTTCTGGTGGAGTAGCGGTAATCAAAGTTGGCGCGGCCACGGAAACTGAACTGACTTATATCAAACATAAAATGGAGGATGCGCTGTCAGCCACTCGCGCGGCGGTGGAAGAGGGAATTGTGGCCGGTGGAGGCGTGGCTTTGGCGAAAGCTTCCAAGGAACTTGGGGCGAAAGATCACACTGACAAAAGTTATGATTATAAGGCCGGTTATGAAACGCTCATTCGCTCACTGGGCGAACCGTTGAAACAAATTGTTGCCAATGCTGGAAAAAAAGATCCGGGAGTAGTTTTGGATAAAGTCATTGAAAGTGCAGGAATTAATTTTGGTTATGACGCAATGGAGGATAAATATGTCGAGGATATGCTAAAAGCGGGAATTATTGATCCATTGAAAGTGACGCGAACAGCTCTTGAAAATGCTGTCTCAGTCTCGGCTATGCTTCTAACTACTGAAGCAGTCGTCACAGATTTGCCCGAGAAAAAAGATGAACATATGCACGGCGGAATGCCGGGGATGGGCGGAATGGGTGGGATGATGTAGAAAATAAAAAAGTTTAATAAAAATCAGGTGTTATTCTTAGAATAGGCGCCTGATTTTTTTTCTTGCTAAAGAGGCTATTTTTTGATAGGCTTATTTTAGTTGTTATTTGAATAAAAATATAGTTATGGATGCGATTGAGATTTTGAAAAAGTATAAAGGAAGATTTGATCCGTGTTTGGAAAAATATTTTAAACAGAAGATAAAAAAAGCCAAAGAGGTTGATTTTTTTGCGAGTCAAGCAATCAAGATGATCGCGGATTTTACGCTGGCGGGTGGAAAAAGAATTCGACCGGCTTTGGTCTATTATGGTTATTTGGCTAGTGGCGGAAAGGAAGACCAGAAAATTTTGGAAGTTTCGATGAGTTTGGAGATAATCCATAGTTTTCTTTTGATTCATGATGACATCATTGATCGCGATGAAAAAAGACATGGCATAACCACGGTACACGAAAAATACAAAAAAATCGGACAGAGGATAATTTCCAAGTCCAAGGAAGACAGCGCCCATTTTGGAAATTCAATGGCGATAATAACGGGTGACATTGCTTATGCGATGGCCAATGAAATAATTTTCAATTCAAAATTTTCTCCAGAAATAATTATCCAAGCGCTGGACAAAATGCAAAATATTGTATATATCACTTGCGCCGGAGAAATGTTGGATGTAGTGATGGAAAATCGCGGGAGAACTAGCGAAAAAGAAATTTTGCATATGTTCGAAGGAAAAACTTCCCGCTATACTTTTGAAGGCCCGCTTCATTTTGGCAGTATTTTGAGTGGAAATTCAGACAAAAAAAGTTTGGACAAATTTAGCGCCTATTCTTTGCCACTCGGAAAAGCTTTTCAAATCAGGGATGATATCTTGGGAATTTTTGGTGACGAAAAGAAAACTGGCAAACCAGTCGGATCAGATGTGTCAGAAGGAAAGCAAACACTGCTTCTTCTCAAGGCTTTGCAAAAGGGAACACGCGAGCAGAAAAAAAATTTGCAAAAATATGTAGGCAAAAAAGATTTAACTAAAAACGAATTAGAAGAATTTAGACAAATAATTAGAGAAACTGGTTCGCTGAAATATAATCAAGAGTTAGCCGAAAATTTTGTGGTACAGTCGTTGGAAGCACTTAAGAAAATTGAATTTAAAAACGAGGAAGCGAAGTTTTTTATGCAAGGATTAGCTGAATATATAATCAAAAGAGAGGTCTAGTCAGGGCAGTTGCTCTCTCTTCTTTTTTAAGCTATTATTTTAATTATGGAAAACAACTCGAAATTCATTCCGCATCACATTGCCATTATCCCTGACGGAAATCGGCGTTGGGCTAAGGCCAAAGGCCTTGATCCTTGGGAGGGACATGATGCAGGAGCGACAAATCTCGAAAAATTAATTCAATTTGCACTCAAGAAAGAAATAAATTGTCTTTCTCTTTGGGGTTCTTCAATGGACAATCTTTTGAAGCGTCCGATTTCAGAAAAAAAAGCACTTCTGGATATTTATAAAAGATATTTCAAAAGACTTTTGGAAGGCAAAGAAATTCATGAAAACGAAGTGAAAGTAAATGTGATTGGGCATTGGGAGGAACAATTTCCTGAGTCGCTAAAAATTATAATCAAAGAAGCAATTGAAAAAACCAAGCATTATAAAAAAAGAATATTGAATTTTATGCTGGCCTACAGTGGCACTGATGATATGCTCCAAGCTGTGGAAAAAATTATTGCCAAATCGGAAAAAGGGGCAAAGATTACGCCAGAAATTTTGAAAGCTAATTTGATGACAAGCGAACTTCCGCCGGTGGACTTTATGATTCGAACGGGCGGAGAACCACATAATTCCAATGGATTTTTGATGTGGGATTCATCTGATGCGCAACTTTATTTTTCCTCGGAAAATTTTCCTGATTTTAATGAAGAAAAATTTGAAGAAGCTTTGGAAGAATATGCGAGAAGAGAAAGAAGATTTGGGGAATAGCCCTTACGAATTACGAATCTGTACGAATGTACTAATTCTAACCAAGAAATATTTTATGCTAACTATTGTATTAGCTTTGTAATTTTTAAGTAATTTCCAATTATTTAATAATTAATTTTTAAAAATTTTTTGAAAATTGAAAATTGAAAATTGAAAATTTTATTTTTATGGAAATAGTCTTTACTGATCAAAACTTTGAGGGGGAAGTATTGAAAAGCGACAAGCCGACGCTGGTTGATTTTTGGGCACCATGGTGTGGACCATGTCAAATGATGGGACCAATCGTGGAAGAATTAGCCAAGGAAATGGCAGGCAAAGCTAAAATTGGAAAATTGAATGTAGATGAAAATTCGCAAGTGGCGCAAACTTTTGGAATCATGTCTATCCCAACTATTATGATTTTCAAGGGCGGAAAAATGATCAAACAACTAGTAGGCGTGCAATCCAAAGAAGCTTTGAAGGAGGAATTGGAAAAAGTTTAATTTTTTGCTTTCTTGCATTATTATATGGAAAATAAAATTTACGATCTTATCATAATTGGCGCTGGTCCAGCAGGTCTCAGTGCTTCAATTTATGCTTCACGGTATAAACTGGAGCATCTTATTTTTGGCGTGGAACAGGGTGGACAAATGAATGAAATTTATGATTTGGAGAATTGGCCGGGAGAAAGAAAAATCTCGGGACATGATCTAATTTCCAAATTTGTGGAACACGCTGAAAGTTTTGGTGTAAAAATAAACAGAGAATCGGTGGCTGGAATTTCTAAAGCAGAAGATGGAATTTTTGAAATAAATTGCGCAAAGAATGTTTATAAAACTCGCGCAATTATTCTCGCGATGGGCGCGCATTACCGCAAGATGAATATCCCAGGAGAAAAAGAATTTACTGGGCGCGGAGTTTCCTATTGCGCCACGTGCGATGCGATGTTTTTTCGGGAAAAAAATGTGTGTGTTATAGGTGGAGGAAATAGTTCAGCGGTTGTAGCTTTGGAATTAACTGATTTTGCTAAAAAAGTCTATCTCATCACCAAAGAAGAAAAAATGTCAGCTGAGCCGGCTTGGCTGGAAAAGCTTGCGGATAATTCCAAAATCGAATTGGTCAAGGGCACGGGCGTGATTGAAATTAAAGGCGAAACAAAAGTAATTTGGAAGTGGACGGTGTGTTTATCGAAGTCGGCACTGAACCAGGAGTGGAGCTGGCGCAAAAAATTGGCGTGATGACGGATGAGCAAAATTACATCAAAGTAAAAGAAGATATGAGCACTAATGTGCCGGGAGTTTTTGCGGCGGGAGACATCACAACAGGATCCAACAAATTTCGCCAAATTATCACAGCGAGTTCTGAGGGCGCAATTTCTGCCAATAGCGCGTATAAAATGTTGAAGTTGAATAATAAAAAGAGTTGATTTTTTGGCTATTTTATGCTAGAATAAGTATATATGAACATTCATGATTTTATCAAAAAAAGAAAAGATTTGATTTGGTGGGTGAAGGATTATGACAGTCTCAAGCCAGAGTCAATTGTGGAGGCGACTTTGAATTATGGTGATTGGGATGATGTGCAAACTCTCATCAAAATTATGGGCATCAAAGAAGTGGCCAGAATTTTTCGCAAAAAATCTCAACCATCGAAAATGGGTCGGCAGAATTATCACAAAAGAACGAAAAATTATTTTACATTATATTTCAATGCTCATGCATAAAGAAATTCTAACCGAAGAACAAATAAAATTATTACCATTGGTAAAAAAATTTACCAGAAGTTTTGGATTAGTAGGTGGGACTGCTATTGCGCTTCAAATAGGTCATAGACAATCAATTGATTTTGATATGTTTTCTTCGAAAGAATTTAATAATAGCAGAATAAGGCGGATAATAAAAGATGCTGGTTGGAAAATTGGTAAGGTTTATAAAGAAGAAAATGATCAATTCACTTTTTTTGTTAATAATGTCCAATTTACTTTTTTCAACTATCCATTTAAATTAGATTTTACAAAAAAACTTGAAGGATATTTAAAAATGCCAGATCTTTTGACTTTAGCGGCAATGAAAGCTTTTGCCTTGGGACAAAGAGCAAAGTGGAAAGATTATGTCGATCTTTATTTTATAATAAAAAAATACCACTCTATAGAAAAAATAGTTGAGCGAGCAGAAAAAATATTTGAAGGAAATTTCAACGAAAGAATATTCCGGGAAGTGTTGGGATATTTTAACGATGTCAACTACGATGAAAAAGTTGAATATCTTCCTAGTTTTGAAGTGGATGACGAAGTCGTCAAAAAAGCCTTAATTGAATTTAGTTTGGAGAAATAAATTTATGAATTCAATCCAACTCTCAAAAAAACTCGGTGGGAAAATCGAAATTAGAAGCAAAGTTAAACTTACTAAAAAAACTTTGCCGGTTTTGTATACGCCGGGAGTGGCGGAAGTTTCGCGTGCGATTGCAGAAAATAAAAAACTTTCCAAGATTTATACCATGCGAAAAAATACAGTAGCGGTGATTTCGGATGGATCAGCGGTTTTGGGACTGGGTAATATTGGACCGGAAGCAGGACTGCCTGTGATGGAAGGCAAGGCTTTGCTTTTCAAAGAATTGGGCGGAGTGGATGCTATTCCAATTGTTTTGGCAACGCAGGATACGGAGGAAATAATCAAAACCATAAAATATCTAGCCCCAACTTTTGGCGGAATAAATTTGGAAGACATTTGCGCGCCCCGATGTTTTGAAATTGAAGAACGACTGAAAAAAGAATTAGACATTCCGGTTTTTCACGATGACCAACATGGCACAGCCATTGTAGTTTTAGCGGGACTGATTAACGCGCTTAAGGTTGTTAAAAAAGATTTAGCGAAAATAAAAATCGTCATTTCTGGCACAGGCGCGGCCGGCGTGGCGATTGCCAAGTTGCTTTTGAAAGCTGGCGCCAAACACATCGTTATGCTTGATCGCATGGGGATAATCTACAAAGAAAGAAGCGGGGGACTGAATGGTTCAAAAATGGAAATTGCCCATATCACCAATCCACATAATCTGAAAGGTAATGTACGAGACGCTCTCACAAAGGCGGATGTTTTTATTGGAGTTTCTGCGCCGAACATTCTCACAGAAGAAGATATTTCTCAGATGAATAAAAATTCAATTGTTTTTGCGATGGCTAATCCGATCCCGGAAATTATGCCCGAGCGAGCCAAGGCGGGCGGGGCGCGCATTGTAGCGACCGGAAGGAGTGATTATGCCAATCAAATCAATAATGTTCTGGCTTTTCCAGGAATCTTCCGCGGAGTGTTGGATAATAATGTCAAAATCATTACTGACGAACATAAAATAAAAGTGGCTTATGCAATTGCTAGTTTGATAAAAAAACCAAATAGTGGTAAAATAATACCAGAAGCGTTGGATAAAAAAGTAGCTAAAAAAGTCGCCAGCGTTTTTAGAAAGTAATCTTTACTAATTACTAATCAATTACTAATATACTAATTAAATTAAGAAAAATTAAAATAAAAATAAATTTGTAATTATGAATTAGTATATTCGTACATAATTCGT
Source organism: Parcubacteria group bacterium (assembly GCA_041662285.1). Taxonomy (GTDB): domain Bacteria; phylum Patescibacteriota; class Minisyncoccia; order Moranbacterales; family UBA2206; genus UBA2206. The sequence continues at coordinate 9,224 of JBAZSS010000023.1, read as the reverse complement.
AATTCGTAAAGAAATCATGAAGGTTTATAAACAAAAAATTGAGTTGGAAACTTCCACTCAAATTGAATTTATCGACGTCACCCAAAAAGTCGAAGATGTGATTTCGGCATCTGGCATTCGAGAAGGACAAGTTTTGATTTTCTCCCAACATACAACCTCTGGCATTGCAATCAATCATAATGAAGCAATGCTTATCCAAGATTTTATGCGAACACTGTACCGCATCGTGCCCGTATCGGATCGCTATTCCCATGATCTTTTTGAACTTAACCGCGCCACATCTTCAGATGGACGCTCTAACGGACACTCTCATTGTAAAGCGATTCTTTTGGGCGCTAGCCAGACAGTGCCAATTGAAAAAGGTAAAATGGATCTTTCACAAAAGCAAAGTATTTTTTTTGTAGAAATGGATGGTTCAAGAAAACGAGACTACATCGTGCAGGTTATAGGGTTATAAAAACTCAAAATGAATAATCTAATCAATAATTTAATCAAAAACGGATACCTTAAGACCGATCTGATTATTGATGCCTTTTCAGAAATAAGTCGTGTAGAATTTTTACCGGAGGATTTGGAACAAGAATTTATGGCGGATGTGGCCTTGCCGATTGGACATGGGCAAACAATTTCTCAACCAAAAACAATAGCCACCATACTTGAACTACTAGATCCTCAGCGTGGACAAAATGTGTTGGATGTTGGCTCTGGCTCTGGTTGGACAACGGCGCTCCTGTGTTATATTGTTGGGAAAAAAGGTCATGTGATAGCCTTAGAAAGAATTGGGGAATTAATGGAATGGGGTAAAAATAATGTTAAAAAATATAGAAATTATGTAAAAGATGGAGAGGCGGGAATTGCTGAATTTTATTTAGTTGATGGAAAAGAAGGATTTTCAGCCAATGCACCTTACGATAGGATTTTAGTTAGTGCTTCGGTCAATGTCATTCCAGAAGATTTGAAAAAACAACTGAAAATTGGTGGCAAGATGATCATTCCAGTCAAAAATAGTTTGGTTTATCTTGAAAAAAAAGACGAAAATAATTTTTATAAAGAAGAATATCCCGGGTACAATTTTGTGCCATTAATATAAAAAATGAAAATAAAATACAAAAAATATTTAATAGCAAGTTTATTTATAACACTGATACTTGGTGGGCTTTTTTATTTTAGATACCAGGTCTATTATTCACACGGGAAATTTTCTGGCACAAAAACTTTGGAAATTGCCAAGGGTGATGGAAACAAAGAAGTGGCCACAAAATTAAAAGAAGCGAATTTAATTTCCGGAGAAATATATTTTTATTATTATATAAAATCACAAGGACTTTCTAATAAAATAATGCCAGATACCTATGAACTTTCTGGTAATATGACAATTCCAGAAATTGTTCAAACTATCACCAACAGCGAAGAAAAATTTATCAAAATTACTTTTCCAGAAGGTTTCACCGCGCGTCAGATGGCGGAAAAATTAACCGCCAGCGGATTACCAGGGCAGGAATTTTTGACGATTGTGAATAATCCAGGAGAATTGAAAAAACGTTATAGTTATTTGACTCCCGATAGCATCAAAACATTAGAAGGCTATCTTTTCCCAGACACCTATTTTTTCAAAAAAGATACTCCGGCTAAAGATATCGTCGGCAGACTGCTGGACACTTTTGATCAGAAATTGACTGAGCAAATGAGACAGGATATTCTAAAACAAAATAAGTCCATCAGTGAAATTATGATTATGGCCAGCATCGTCGAAAAAGAAGTGCAAACGGCAGAGGATATGAAAATAGCCAGTGGAATTTTTTGGAAAAGAATAACCAACGGACAAAGACTAGAAAGTGACGCACCACTCTCGTATATTTTGCAGGATACTAACGATCAACACAGTGGAAAAGATTTAGAACTTGATTCGCCCTATAACACCTATCGCAATATTGGACTTCCACCGACTCCGATTTCCAACCCAGGACTCAGCGCGATAAATGGAGCTATTTATCCAACTACTTCAAAATATAATTTTTTTCTTACCGTGACAATTGATGGGAAAAAGAAAGTTATTTTTTCGGCAACTTTCGATGAACACAAAGCTAATCGAAATAAATACGGATTGTAATTTTAGTTTTAAAATTATTTAATAAGTTATAAAAGTCCATAAAGTTGGGCTTTTTTGTTGGGTTGATTTTAATATAGAAGAGTGATACAATATCAGCAACCCTTACGAATTACGAATATTTACGAATGTACTAATGTGAATTAAAAAATAATTAAAATATGAACAACAAGAATGATAATATCCCACTAGCTGATCGAATTCGTCCGGAAAATCTCGAGGATTTTTTTGGGCAAGAAAAATTGATCGGGGATAAATCTTTTCTTTCAGAGGCAATTGGAAATGATAGCGTGCCGTCAATGATTCTTTGGGGGCCTCCGGGATCAGGCAAGACAACACTCGCGCATATCATTGCCAAAAATACCAATTCAGAATTTATAATCCTAAGCGCTACTTCCAGCGGAAAAAAAGATTTGGTGGAAGTTGTGGCTAAGGCGAGAAACAATCAACTCAAAAACAAAAAAACTATTTTGTTCATTGATGAGATTCATCGTTGGAACAAAAGTCAGCAGGATGCGCTTTTGCCGAGTGTGGAAAAAGGCGTGATAACGCTCATTGGTGCTACCACAGAAAATCCTAGCTTTGAAGTCAACAGCGCTTTGCTTTCACGTACTCGCGTGTTTGTTTTGGAAAAATTATCGCAGGAGAGTTTGGAAAAAATAATTTCTCGAGCGGTTAAGATTGTAAAAACAAAAATAAATAAGGAATCAATCGCTTTTTTGGCGCGCATGGCTAATGGCGACGCTCGAACAGCCTTGAATGTTTTGGATATATTACAAAATCAAAAAAACAAAGAAATTTCAGTAGAAAAAATCAAGGAAGTTTTTCAAAAAACACACTTACTCTATGATAAAAATGGCGAAGAGCACTACAATATTATCTCCGCTCTTCACAAATCAATGCGAGGCGGAGACGCTAATGCGGCCGTCTATTGGATGGCCAGAATGTTGGAGGGTGGGGAAGACCCAATCTATATTGCCCGTCGCTTAGTGCGTTTTGCTTCAGAGGACGTGGGATTGGCCAACAACACGGCTTTGATTTTAGCCAACGCAGTTTTCGATGCTTGTCACAAATTGGGCGCGCCGGAATGCAATGTGCATTTGGCGCAATGCGTCATCTATCTTTCCAAAAGCAAAAAAGATATCACCGCTTATGAAGCTTATACTAAAGCTAAAAGTGACGTGGAAAAATTTGGCAATCTTTCTGTCCCGCTCCACATTCGAAACCTGCCTCGCCGGCAGGCGGGCGCTCCAACAAAACTAATGAAAGACTTGGGTTATGCCAAAAATTATAAATACACACCCAAAGAGGATAGCTCGACGCAGGCATATTTTCCAAAAGAGTTGGAGGGTAGGAAGTATTTTTAAAATTTATTTATTTTATGTCATCCCGAACTTGTTTCGGGATCTCTGAATTATTTAGTTTAATTGAGATACTGAAACAAGTTCAGCATGACAAATTTAACAAGAGTTTTTTACTATGAACACTCTTAATCAAACTTTCTACAACCAAAATACTCTGAAAGTCGCCAAAGGATTGCTCGGTTGCTTTTTAGTTCGAAAAAAAGGTAAAAAAATAATTCGGGCAATGATCACGGAAACTGAAGCCTATCGCGGATTTGATGACTTGGCGTCGCATGCCTCAAAAGGAGAAACCGCGAGAAATGAGTTGATGTTTGGGGAGGCGGGACACGCGTATATCTATCTAGTCTATGGTATGCACTGGATGCTAAATATTGTCACGGAAGAAAAAGATTTTCCGGCGGCGGTTTTGATTCGTGGAGTGAATCTCTTGGATGAAAAAGGGGAGATAGTCAAGAAACTAGATGGCCCAGCCAAACTCACAAAAATTTTTGGCATAACCGGAAAATTAAATGGAATCGACATCACACAACAAGAAATTCTCTGGGTGGAAAAAGGAAGTCTCAAGAAAAGAAAAATCTTGAAATCAAAAAGAGTGGGTGTTGATTATGCTAAACATTCAAAGGAATGGGAGTGGAATTTTAAGATGCTTACGAATTAACCGCCTCGACTCGCGAAGACGATCGCTCGTCGACGCGAGGCGGGCTAATCTTATACAAATATACTAATTTACCAAATATTTTAGTATTATATTTTCTTACCCTTAGCGTCAAGTTGGACGTTAAGGGTCTTTTTGGATTTATTGACAAAAACCCCAAAACCTGCTATACTCATATATCGTACCTAAAAAGTATTAAAAAGTGGGATTTTGGCGAGAATAAGCCTTTTGGCTTTCGCAATTCCCCGTGCAAGTTCCAAAGCAAAAACACCCTCCTTAGTTTTTGCCGGTAGGTAAAACGTATTTTTTTGGAATAATTTTCAGAAAGATACACGCTTGTACGTGGAATTGTGGAAGGCAAAAGAAATCGTAATTTTACAATCAAGGAGATTGAGTATGATGAAAGAAAGAGTTCTTTTTATAATGGTTGCATTGGCAATTGTGGGGTTTGTGATTTTTACGACCCCATCTATCCTTATTAGCAATGAGGATTCTCTTCGGATAGGCAAGCTGCAATCGGAATTTGATGCAAGCTGTGATTGTCAGACAGAAGAGATTTATCGTCAACGAAGCAGTCATTTACATACCAGTGGAGGTGTGGTTGATACTTTCAAAATAAGATGTCAATTGCGTCAAATGTGGGAGATAAATAATGACATTAGGAGAATTTTAGGGAAATATATTCTGACCCCTGATTTTCTCTTTACAAGAACCTGCAAAAAGGTGTCAGTGGCTTACGAATAAAACCGGCATAATATTTGCAAAAAAATAAAGGGAGTCGCTAGCACCTAGGACTCCTTTTTTTAATGGTTTGCCTTTACTTTTCTTTTTCCCGCAAAAACTCCTCGCCATTTTTCTTTTCCCAAAAGAAAAGTGGCAAAAAAGAAAAAGGCCATCCGAGCTCATAGAAAGATAAATTTTCAACTTTTTCACTAAAATTTATAACTCTCCGCCAGCTGGCGGATCAAAAAGGATAAATTTCTTAACGCTAAAAAGTTTCAATTTATTTCTTTCTATTTCGCAAGGATGGGACAAAAACGCAAGATTGTTTTTTCTTAAATTCAGCCTTGCAAAACGTGCCATTATAAATTCGAGTGAGCTGGCGTTAAAAATTTACTCATTCATATCCTCTCAGTGGAGTTTAGTAAATTTAGCCAGCGAACGAAGAATTTATTGGCACGTGAGCTCGGCTGAGAGTTCTTTTTGTTACTTTTTCTTGCGGAAAGAAAAAGTAAGGGGAGCATGAATTATAATACGTATTAAAATTCAGTAAGGTTAATGAAATAAATTAAGTCTTAAGACTGGATTCCCGCCTACGCGGGAATGACAACTATAAAAGCTTTTTAATTTCTTCCAAAATATCTTCGGATATTTTCTCTATCTTTTCGAGTTCTTGGGGGGTGAATTTTTCGAGGACAAAATCATGAACGCCAAGACGGCAAACCAGAGCGCCTTCTTTTTCTTGGCCGATGCCAATTCTGACGCGTCGGAATTTTTGGGTGCCGAGTTGGTCGATGATGTTTTGGACGCCGTTGTGGCCGGCGGAAGATGAATCAGTGGCGATTTTATATTTCCCCAGTGGAATGTCGATGTCGTCGTGGATGACAATGATATCATCAGGAGAAAGTTTATAGAAATCCAAAATTGCTTTGACGGCAGTACCAGAAAGATTCATGTATGTTTGGGGTTTGACGAGGAGGATTTCTTTTTCTTCTAAATTATTTTTGGAAATTTCGGCGTTGAATTTTTTGTTGAATTCAAAATCAGGAAATTCCCATTGGCTTTGTAATTTATCCAAGAAAATAAACCCGGCGTTGTGGCGGGTAAATTCATATTTTTTTTCTGGATTGCCGAGGCCTACTATAATCATAGAAAAATGTAAAAAAGAAAATGGAAATTAGTCCAAGAAATATGAAAATAGAAAAAAAGCTATTTTCAAATTTCTATTCTCCTGAACTATTTTCTAATTTCTAACAACTATTTTAATTACTATCTTCATTATAATCCTTAAAGCTCACTTCCGCCAGAGAGAATCGAGGGATGAGATCTTGACCGATAATCAAAACTAAATCAGTACTCACATTGCCGAGCATATTTTTGTCTTTAGTTTCTATGGTTCCGCCATTCTTAGCAGGCAATTTTTTCATCAGTTCATTTTGGGTGAAGGGTTTATTTTTTCCAGTTAAATCATAAACCAAAGTTTCGCCATTCACATTTTTTCCCGAATCAGAAAGAATGACAACATTTCTATATCCAAAACTATCTTTTAGGAGTTTGTTGATTTGATTCATAACTATGCTACTTCCGCTTCTATTAATCACAACCACCGAGGCATTTTCTTTGGCAATTTATTCTCGCGTGCGTGTAATTTGATTAGTATCAAAAATATTTTGCGCCAAATCTTGGACTTCGCTCCAATTGCCAACGCGAGGGATAAGCGCCGAAATTCCAGCCATATGTGAACCCCGAAGCAAGCTGTCGCTTTTCCAAGCATCGAGCACAACATTGTTGATATTATTAGTGTCTAAATTTTTGATCAACGTGAGAAAATCTCCAAATTCCGAACTAGAAATATTAGTTTTGACATTTTCTCCTAAAGTGTTTAAAAACTGATTGATCGCTACGGCGTTGAGTAGTGTGCCTGTAGAAAAAATTTTGTTTTTGACAGCTTGCATAACTTGCTGTTGTCTTTTAGCTCGGCCAAAATCACTTTCTGGATCATTGTGACGCATGCGAGCATATTTGAGAGCAGTGGCGCCGTCCAGATGATGAAAACCTTTGGATAGTTCAAATGTTTCATAACTATAATTTGGTCCTGGGTAGCGCGTATCAAGAATATCGCGTTCGTTTGTGATATTTATCCCACCGATAGCATCAACGGCCTTTTGAAAACCATCAAAATTAATTACCGCCCAATAATCAATGTCGAGTGAGGTAATATTTCTAATCACTTTTTTAATTGGTTCCATAGAGCTTTCATTATCATCTGAAAAATTTCGCAACCCATATTCATAAACGGAATTTATTTTCCCTTGGTAGTTCATCTCTGGAATTTCCACATATAAATCGCGCGGGATAGAAAGCAAAGCAACCTTACCAGTTTTAGTGTTAAAACTTGCAATCATAATAGTGTCAGTGAGATTGTTACCGGGTTTGCCTTTGCCGGCAATACCTAAAAGCAAAATATTAATTCTGTCATCACTCATTCCCTTGAGTTTGATTTTACTGGGAGTCACAATGTCTTTGAAGGTACCGAGAAAAGAAGCATCTTTTTCAGTTTTTACGCTTATCTTGTTTTCCGTGTTGGCTATTTTCCAAATAAAAAAGGCGCCATGAATAATTCCAATAAGGATAATAAAGACGGCTAAGCTTAGGATAAGTTTTATAAAAATATTTTTTCTTGCCATTATTTTAATAATAAACCGTCAAAGATTATTAGTCAATCTTTGGCTAGTTTAAGCCTAAAATTGCCCTTGCCAAAAGGGCTTTTATCTGTTAAGATAAAGCAATGAAAAAGGAAAATGCAGACTATTCCTATCAGGGAGTAGGAGAATTCATATTGGAGATAATAAAGATCGTGGCACTGGCTTTTATTGTGATTGTGCCGATACGAGTTTTTTTGTTTCAACCATTTTTTGTGCAAGGGGCTTCAATGGAGCCTAATTTTGAAGACGGGCAATATTTGATCATCAATGAATTTGGTTTCAAGGAAACAGATTTGAAAATTTTCAATATCGATTCGTTCAAAGATCTTGATCGTCAACATCCAATAGTTTTTCGTTATCCACTTGATCCAAAGAAATTTTTCATTAAACGCGTCATCGGTTTGCCGGGAGAAAAAGTGCAGATAAAAAATAACGAGATTACTATTTTTAATTCTGAAAATCCAGACGGATTTGTCTTGGATGAAAAAGATTATCTTCCGCTTGGTACGCCGACCAAAGGAGATGTCGCGATAACACTCAAAGATAATCAATATTTTGTTTTGGGTGACAATCGGCAGTTCAGCAGTGATTCTAGAGTCTGGGGACCGGTGCCAAAAGATGACATCATCGGCGAAGTACAATTGCGTGCTTGGCCACTGGATAAAATATCAATATACTAATTTTCAATTAAATTTAAAAGCTTTATGACCAAATTAAAAAAAGTTAAATCTACAAAAATAATAAAAGCCAAGGAAGAGCCTTTAGTTCTTCATACCTTACGTGGAATGAAAGATATTTTGCCGGGCGATCAGCCATATTGGGAACAAGTGAGAAGGATATCGGAAAGATTGTCGCGGGACTATGGTTTTTTGCGATTAGATACTCCAATTTTAGAATTTTCTAATTTGTTTACTCGAAGCATTGGCGAAGGTACAGATATTGTGGAAAAAGAAATGTATTCTTTTGTCACACGCGGAGGTGACAAAGTAGCTCTTCGTCCGGAATTGACCGCTGGTAATTGTCGCAGTTTCATTCAAAACGGAATGAATGTTTTGTCAAAACCAGTCAAGATTTTTTCTACTGGTCCGGTTTATCGTTATGACCGACCGCAAGAAGGTAGATACCGGGAACATTTCCAAGTTAATTTTGACGCCTTTGGCGAACAAGATCCAATTTTGGATGCGCAAATGATTCAGATTGCTCATCGTATTATCCAGACTCTAGGAATAAAATCGGTGCAGATGCAAGTAAATTCCATCGGTTGTCAGGTTTGTCGCAAGGATTATAAAGAACTTTTGGTAAATTATTTAGAATCTAAAAAATCAAAACTTTGCCAGGATTGCAAACGAAGAATGGATACTAATCCGCTTAGGGTTTTGGATTGCAAAGAAGACAAGTGTTCACAAGTGGCAGCGCTCGCACCTCAATCAGTTGATCATCTTTGTGAGGAATGTCGAACCCATTTCAAAACCTTGTTGGAATATTTGGATGAGTTGGATTTGCCCTACATCATTAATCCGCATTTAGTGCGCGGTTTGGACTATTATACGAAAACGGTTTTTGAAATTTGGTCTAGCAACGAAGAAGGCAAGAAACTGTCTTTGGGTGGCGGAGGCAGGTATGATAAATTGATCAAAATGATGGGCGGAGAAGACCGCTAATGTTTTATTCTC
>JBAZSS010000022.1:0-19255 GCA_041662285.1 Parcubacteria group bacterium | reverse complement strand
AAAATAAATCGCCACTTCGAATTATTGTCCCGGGAAAATGCTATCGTCGAGAAGCTACTGATACCACGCACGATCACACTTTCTATCAATTTGAAGCTTTGATTGCTGGAGAGAATGTTAATGTGGGAAATTTGAAATTTACCGCCCAAGAATTTTTCTCCGCTTTTTTCAAACAAAATGTGACCGTGCGTCTTCGTCCAAGTTATTTTCCTTTTGTTGAGCCGGGTTTTGAATTTGACATCTCTTGCACAGTTTGTGGTGGCAAAGGTTGTCGCGCTTGCAAAGGCGGAGGCTGGCTGGAGATTGGTGGTGCCGGAATGGTCAATCAAAACGTTTTTGTTTCCGCAGGTTATCCAAGGAATAAATATCAAGGCTTTGCCTGGGGATTTGGCTTGGAAAGATTGGCGATGATGAAATATAAGATTGATGATGTGAGGTTGTTTCATAGCGGAGATTTGAGGTTTGTTAAACAATTTTAAAATAAAAATTATGACAATAACAAAACAGAAATTAAAAGAGTTAAAAGATAAATTTGACAATGACCTGAAAGATTTGCAAAAAAAATTTGATGATAAATATAAGGAAATAAAGGAGGAGATTGATAAGGAAAAAATAAAAAAGATTTTGAATAAAATTAAGGAATAACTAATAAAAAATATAAATATGAATTACGAATCACAAAATAAGCCAGATAGTTCTAAGAATCAAGAACAACAAAAAATAATGAAAGATCTTCTAGATGGGCATAGATCTCTTGTAAAATCATTTCCGCAGTGGGCCGAATCTCAAGCAAGTTATTTGAATTCAGAAAGAGAAATAGACGATGGAACAAAAAAAGTGGCTGAGGCAGTTCAAATTGTTTTAAACGAAAATCCAAACATAGGAGAAAGTCAGAAGAAAAATTTACAAGAAGCGATAGATAGAGTTCTAGGGAAATCAAATAACCCTGAGTCATTTACAGAAAACAGTGAGAGTAATGAAGCTGGTGAAGAGGAAATTGCAAAAGTAGAAAAAGAAGCAACAGTTGCCGGTGAGGTTGTGGTAGGTGATCAAGGAAAAAAAATTGATCAAATTGCAAAAGATATTAATGAGTCAGGAATAGATTCTGAGGTTATCAAATCAGGAACGGAAGATCTGAAAGCTATAAGCGATCAAACAGCCAATATTTCAAAGAAATTTGGATTGGATTTAATCGAAGAAAATGCACTTGAAGCTATTATGAAAAAAATTAAAGATCTTAGCGGAGAATCTAATTTTAAAACTGACGGAGATATAATAAATGATTCTCTTCGTGATTATAGTATTCTTTCGAGTGGAGAAATGCTATCTGGTAGTGATTCTGATATAGCTGTATATGAAGAAACTGGGGCTTTAAGAACGACCACGGAAGATGTGGCAGAATTTTATTCAACCTTGGAGAAATCTAAAGGAAAAGTATTAAAAGGATTAGATATAATGAAAGATGCTGATGAAATTAACCATAGTGAAATATTTACAAGTGAATTTAATGATTTATTAAATCGGATAAAGCAGATTTATCCTTATGAGTACATTCCTAAAGAAATCTTGGATCCAGGAAATCATGATTATAAGAATAAAACTATTTGGGAAAATCTTAGAGATAAAAATAATAGAAAAAAATTATTAGATATTCTTCCGGATTTTATAGAAAAGGCATTTAAATACAGAGAAGAATCATATTTAAATGCTCTTGAAAAATATAATAATAAAAAAATAAAGAAGAATAATAATAACCAATAAAATGTCGAAAAATTTGATATTAGATAATATATTATGAAGTATTCATACAATTGGTTACAAGAATTATCAGACACAAAATTATCCCCAGAAAAAGTGAGGGAGCTTTTGACGATGCATTCGTTGGAGATTGAGGGGATGGAAGAAAAAAAATGGAATTTTGATGGGGTGGTGGTGGGGAAGATTTTGGAAATAAGAAAGCATCCTAATGCAGATAAATTGCAACTGACAAAAATTGATATTGGAAATGAGAAACTTGATATTGTTTGTGGCGCGAAAAATATTGCAGTTGGTGACAAAGTTCCAGTAGCTTTGGTTGGAACTAAACTTCCAAATGGAATCGAAATTAGGGAAGCGGAAATTCGTGGCGAAAAATCTTTTGGCATGCTTTGCGCGTTAGATGAATTGGGGCTAGGAACTGATCATAGTGGGATTATAATTTTAGATCCTAAGGCCAAAATTGGCGAGCCGGCTAAAAAATATTTGAGAGTGGAAGATGACACAATTTTTGAAATCAAAGTTTTGCCGGATCGCGCGCATGATGCAACGAGTCATGTTGGCGTAGCTCGAGAAATTTCAGTGCTAGAAAGTAGAAGGTTCGAGTATGATTTTGATGGGCTAAAATTGCCTCGTGTAGAGACGAGGCATGCCTCGTCTCTACGAGTGCAAATAAACGATAAGAAGCTCTGTTCTCGTTATATCGGCGCAGTAATGGAAAATGTGGAAATTAAGGATTCGCCAAGCTGGATGAAACAACGCCTGGAAGCTTCTGGTATTCGTCCGATTAATAATGTTGTTGATGCAACTAATTATGTGATGTTGGAACTTGGGCAACCAATGCACGCTTTTGATTTTGATAAAATCAAAAGCGAATTTCCAATTTCCAATTTCCAATTTCCAAATAAATCTCAAAATCAAAAATCCAAAGTTCAAATAGTAGTAAGAAAAGCCAAAAAGAATGAAGAGATGGAGCTCTTAGATGAAACTAAATTAAAATTATCGGAAAATGATTTGCTCATTACTAATGGCGAAACACCGTTGGCGCTGGCTGGAATTATGGGAGGAAAAGATTCGGGAATAAACGAAAAGACAAAAACTATAATCCTAGAAGCAGCTAATTTTAACGCGACTAATGTTAGGCGATCAAGAACACGATTGGGAGTAAAAACCGAATCATCTGATCGTTTTGAAAAAGACATTGATCCAAATTTAGCCGAGAAAGCTATTGTTCGAATTGTGGAAATTTTGGAACATACTGCCGGCGCAAAATTAGAAGGAGTGGTGGATGTCTACCCAAATAAGATTAAGTCTTGGAAAATAAAATTAGATTTGGAATATGCGGATAATCTTTTAGGTGAAAATATTCCCAAAAAAGAAATTATTAAGATATTAAATTTACTTGGAATCAAAACGGCGCTTAGAGGTTCGACCTCTAATAAGCCTAAGCACCCTCGAGGTCGAACCTCGACGAGCTGTGCAGAGTGTGTTATTCCAACTTACCGAATTGATATCCGCACACAGGAAGATTTGATTGAAGAAATTGGACGCATCTGGGGATATGAAAAAATCGAACCGAGACCGCTTGTTGAACCGGTCATTCCAGCTAAGATAAACGAAATTTTGTCTTTTGAGCGAAAACTGGGAGAAATCGCGATTGGTTTTGGATTTGATGAAATGTATAATTATTCTTTCTATTCCGAGATGGACGCCAAGAATTGTGGATTGGATGGCATTAAACATTTTGAACTTTCTAGCCCAATGAATCCTGATCAAAAATATGTTCGAGTCAGCCTTGTGCCAAATATTTTGAAAAATGTCAAAACAAATGTAAATAATTTTGAAAGTTTTAGTATTTTTGAAATCGGAAAAGTTTATTGGTCTAATAATGAAAATGTAGAAGAAAAAAGAATGCTTGTTATGGCGCAAGTTTTGGAAAAGGACCCCGTAAATTTCGCTGAAGCGAAACACGGGGCAAGCAAAAACGCTGAAACTTTTTATAGTATAAAAGGTGTGGTAGAAAACTTGTTAGAGAAGCTAGGTGTATCCAAAGGTTCGACCTTTGGCGCGCCAAAGGTCGAACCTTTGGGAATTTCTCATCCATCGCGAAGCGCAGAAATTTTGGTTGATGGTGAAAAAATCGGAATGATAGGGGAGGTCAATCCTTTGGTTTTGGGAAAATACAAAATTTCAAAAAGAGTGGCAATTTGTGGATTAGACACGGAGAAGCTTTTGAAAATTTCTCAAAAAGAAATTGTCTATAAACAACTGCAAAAATTCCCAACCATCACGAGAGACATTTCAATGCTCGCCAAGGGCGAAACTAAAGCCATTGAAATTCAAAAACTCATCAAAAAAATTGGCGGAAGCTTAGTCCTTAATGTTTCAATGTTTGACGTCTTTTTCAAAGACGGCGTGACGAGTTTCGCCTACCACATCGAATTCGGCGCGCCAGAGCGAACACTGGAAAACAAGGAGGTGGATGAAGTGATGGGAAAAATTGTTTTAGGGTTGGAAAAGGAATTGGGGTTGGAGATTAGAAAATAAAAAACATTTTAACATGCTAACATTGACTACAAAAAATCAATCAAGTTGACAGACGAAATTGGTGCCATGTTATGGAAATCGATGGAATCAATAAAGAAATGTTAATATGTTAATATGATAAGATGTTAAAATGACTCAAGAAATTCCAAAAACATACGAAGCGAATAAATATGAGGATGGGATATATAAGCTCTGGGAGGAGAGTGGGTTTTTTAATCCGGACACCTGTCAGCCTTTGGCTGGAAATAAATCCAAGAAAAAATATTGTAATATTTTGCCTCCACCCAATGCTAATGGCGAACTTCATCTTGGGCATGCTTCAGGTTACACCGTGATGGATATTTTTGGTCGCTATCATCGAATGAAAGGGGAGAAAGTTTTGCTTTTTCCGGGAAAGGATCACGCTGGAATTCAGTCGCAAGTAGTTTATGAAAGGAAAATAAAAGAGGAGCGAGGGATTTCCCGATATGATTTAGGGCGAGAAAAATTCTGCAAGGAGATTTATGACTTTTGTATTGATAGGTCAAATTATATGCGCGCGCAAGAAAAGAAAATCGGTATCAGCGCAGATTGGTCGCGAGAAAAATTCACACTCGATCCAGACGTTCTTTCTCGGGCGCTTGAGACTTTTGTCAAAATGGAAAAAGACGGAATGATTTATCGCGGAGAAAGAATAATCAACTGGTGTCCTAGATGTGCCACTGCACTTTCAGATGTGGAAGTGCTTCATAAAAAAACAGCAGGAAAGTTGTATTACATAAAATATCCACTGAAAGATTCCAAGCAATTCATCACAGTTGCCACAACAAGACCAGAAACAATGCTGGGCGACACGGCAGTGGCAGTTAACCCAAAAGATAAACGCTTTGAAAAATTAGTGGGAAAAATCGTTATCTTGCCTTTGCAAAATCGAGAAATTCCAATTATTTCCGACAGAAGAATGGAAATGGAATTTGGTACGGGCGCAGTGAAAATTACTCCAGCTCATGATCCATTGGACTGGCAAATTGGCAAAGATCATAAACTCCAAGAAATTCAAGTGATCAACGAAAAAGCGCAGATTACAAAATTGGGCGGAAAATATGTTGGACAAAAAGTTGAAGAGGCGCGGGAAAACATTGTGCGTGATTTGACTGAACTTGGTCTTATCGAAAAAATAGAAGAAAATGAAATCAATAAATCAATTTGTGAACGTTGTAAAGAAACAATTGAACCACTAATATCAAAACAATGGTTTGTGAATGTGGATGCAAAAAAGTATTCGCTAAAAAAAGAGTCGTTGAAAGCAATTAAAACAGGGAAGATCGAAGTTTATCCGAAAAGTTTTGGGAAAATAATGACGCAATGGTTTTCTGGTTTGCACGATTGGTGTATTTCGCGTCAAATTTGGTGGGGACCGCAAATTCCAGTATGGTATTGTGAAAAATGTGGAGAGGAGAATTATATTGTTTCGATTGAAAAGCCAAAAAATTGTCCGAAATGCAAGGGAACAGAATTGACACAAGACCCGGATACTTTTGACACTTGGTTTTCTTCCGGTCAATGGCCATATACAACTCTGGGTTATCCAAAAGGCAAAGACTATAAAGATTTTTATTCAACCGAAATGATGGTTACAGGACGCGACCTACTTTTTTTCTGGGCTTCTAAGATGATTATGATGGGGCTATATCGAACTGGTAAAGTGCCTTTTAAGAATTTATTTTTCACCGGACTGATTAGAGATAAAGATGGTCTTAAGATGTCAAAATCTAAAGGCAATGGAGTTGATCCCTTGCAAATGATTGAGAAGTATGGAGCGGATGCACTTCGCATGAGTCTTATTACCGACACAACTCCCGGACTAGACACTCGACTTTATGAAGAAAAAATAGAAAAATATCGAAATTTCGTGACCAAGCTTTGGAATATCTATCGCTATAGTTTTAGCTCAAGTGATAAGTTTGAGTTGGTAGAAAAAATTTCTAAAAAAGATATTAAAAGTTTGGCAGATCAATGGATTGTTTCACGAGCTAACGAGGCAATTTTGGAAGCATCAAAAATGTTGGAAAATAAAAATATTGCCATGGCGGAAAACATTCTCATTAAATTCACTTGGGATGAGCTAGCAGACTGGTACCTAGAAATTCACAAGCTTGAAAAAAATGACAAAGTTTTGGGATATGTGATCGATAAAATTTTGAAACTTTGGCATCCATTTATGCCGTTTGTGACGGAAAAGATCTGGCAAGACGTGTATGAAACAGAATTCAAGGTTCGACCTTTAAAATTCTCAAGGTCGAACCTTGGGAAGATGTTGATGGTTGAAAAATGGCCAGTATCTGACAAAAAAATAATAGACAAAAAAGCGGAAAAAGAATTTCAAGCTTTGCAAGAAATGATTGTTAAAATTAGAAATATTCGTTCTAGCTATCGCATTGCGCCAAGTGAAATCATTGAAGCTTATGCAAAAAAACTCAAGAATCAGGAAATAATTGAAAAATTAGGACGAGTTAAGTTTTCAGACATGAAGAAACAGGGGATTGAAATTTCTGGAAAAGATTTGAAAATAGTTTTGGATATCGCAGAATTGATTGACGTGGAAAAAGAAAAGAAAAATTTTGAAAAAGAAATTTCTAACCTAGAAAACTTAATTGCCAAAAAAAGCGCCCTTCTCGTCAACAAAAATTTCCTCGCCAGCGCGCCGAAGGAAATTGTGGAAAACAACAAAACTAAACTTGCAGAATACAAAGAAAAGCTAAAATCACAAAAAGACTTGCTTGATAACCTAAAAAAGCTTTCCTAAAGCTCGGCTTTAGGAGGAATTTTAAACTTTACAGATTGTACATATTATGCTAGTATAATTACATACGAACTTTAAAAATATGGCTTAAATATGGGTAAATTTGAAGTTTTCACTTTTATCGATAAAATTTTTAGGTATATATCAAGGCAAATTGGATAGTCGCTCTGACGTAAAAGTCGGGGAGGAAAGTCCGGACACTTATTTCCCGACAAGTCGGGAGAAGGCGTAATGGGTAATTCCCATCCAGGGTGACCTGCGGGGTGCGAACAGTGACGTTTTGGGGCGAGAGCGCCAAGATATCCTTCGGGATAAATTTTTATGGAAACATAAAAAATGAAACGGCTAAATCCCTATGTGAGTGCAAGGTCGTGTTCTGTGTTTTTACGTAAATACAGAAAGTGCCGCTTGATCCCGCCAGCAATGACGGGGCTAGATAAATGACTATTCTCGACAAAATCCGGCTTATAGATTTGCCTTGATATATGCGTAAAATCTCTACTAATTACTAATTTTGTACGAATATACTAATAAAAATTCGTACATTCGTATATTAGTAAGAGATTAGTAATTCGTAAAGAATAACATGAAGAGATCAGAACTTTTTTTTAGTGCTATTCAAGTCCCGATAGATTTTTTGATGATAATTCTCGCTGGATTATCAGCTTTTTATCTCAGAAATATACCAGAGCTTTTTGTTGGGAGACCAAAGCTTTATAATTATCCACTTAGGGAGTATTTTGAAATACTTTTAATGGTTGCTCCTTTTTTTATTTTAATTTATGCTATTGAGGGTCTTTATAATATCCGGGCTACGAGAAAATTTTGGAAAGAAGGACTCCGAGTTTTCTCCGCCACTTCCATTGGACTGGTGATTATTATCGTGACGATATTTTTGAAGCGCGAATGGTTTTCTTCACGTTTTGTTATTTTAGCTGCTTGGATTTTTGGAGTTTGTTTTGTTATTTTAGCAAGATACCTTATTCAATTGTTTCAGAAATGGCTTTTGCGAACAAGAGGTGTCGGCGTGCACAGACTTCTTTTGATTGGGGTAAATGGAAAAATGAATACTATTTCTAAATTAATATCGCAGAATAAAAATTTAGGATTTAAGATTATAGATCAAATTGATACCGCTAGCCTTCGCACAATTAAAGAGATAAAACAACAAAAAGGAATTGATGAAATTATTCTTTGTGAGTCATCTATAACTGATGCCGAGCAAGAAAAAATTATCGATTATTGCGCTATTCATAATATTAAATTTAAATTTATCCCGACTACATTACAAACTTCAAAATATGAAATTGGCGTGTTGAATGGTGAGCCGTTAATTGAAATAAGAAACACTCCCTTGGATGGCTGGGGCAGAATCCTAAAGCGTATTTTTGATATCATTGCTTCGCTTTTTGGAATAATCATCACTTCACCAATTCTAATTATCACTGCTATTGCAGTAAAATTAGACAGTGATGGTCCAATAATCTATAAAAATAAGAGGATCGGTAATGATAGCAAGGAATTTTCTGTTTATAAATTTCGATATATGAAATGGGAATTTTGCATGACTAGAGAAAATAATAATTTGGAAGAAGCGGCAAAATTAGAAAAAGAATTAATTGAAAAACAAAGTGTAAGGAGAGGGCCACTCTATAAAATAAAAGATGATCCACGAAAAACGCGAGTAGGCAAATTTATCGAAAAATATTCAATTGATGAATTACCACAATTATTTAATGTTTTTTTTGGTTCAATGAGTTTAGTTGGTCCGCGTCCACACCAAAAAAGAGAAGTAGAAAAATATATGGAATATCACCGCCGATTACTCACTATTAAACCTGGCGTTACTGGAATGGCTCAGGTGTCTGGCCGATCAGATTTGGATTTTGAAGATGAATATAAGCTGGATTTATTTTACATTGAAAATTGGTCATTGTGGTTGGATATTCAAATTTGTTTGAAAACTGTCGGGGTGCTTTTTAGAAAGAGAAAAAATCTTTAATATGAAAATTGCTTTAGTCCACGATTATCTTGTTCAAAACGGCGGGGCGGAAAAAGTGCTAGAAGCTTTTTGTGAACTTTTTCCCTATGCTCCAATTTATACTTTAGTATATAGCAAGAAGTTAATGCATGGTAGTTTTGCGGACAAAAAAATCAAGACTTCTTTTTTGCAAAAAATTCCTTTTGCAGTTGGTCGTCATCGAATTTTTCCGCAATTTATGCCTTTTGCGATTGAGCAATTTGATTTTTCTGACTATGATATCGTGCTATCGGATTCTTCTAGTTTTGCCAAAGGCATAATTACAGGACCAAAAACTTTGCATATTTGCTATATGCATACGCCAATGCGTTTTGCTTGGGATGATTGTCAGAAATATAATCGTGATTTTTATTTCCCAAATTTTATCAAAAAATTGGTGCCATTTTTTATGAATTATATCCGGATATGGGATCGAGTGAGCGCTGATCGACCGGATAAGATAATTGCCAATTCTTTTTTTGTGGCGCGCCGGATAAAAAAATATTTCAGAAGAGAAAGTGAAGTGATAAATCCGCCGGTCAATGTGAATGATTTCGAAATTAGCCAAGAAAAAGATGACTATTTTTTGATTGCTGGGCGTCTGATGGCGTATAAGCGTTTTGATATTGCAATTGGTGCTTTTAATGAATTGGGATTACCGCTTAAGATACTTGGTCGCGGACCGGAAATGAAAAGACTTCAAAAAATAGCTGGGCCAAACATTGAATTTCTGGGGCGGGTAAGTGACGAAGAATTGCAAAAATATTTCTCTCGCTGCCAGGCTTTTATTTTTCCTCAAGAAGAAGATTTTGGACTCACTGCCATTGAGGCAATGGCCTCGGGCACGCCACTCATTGCATATAGGGGCGGTGATATTCCAGAGCATATGGAAGAAGGAAAAACAGGCGTTTTCTTTGCGCATCAAACAGTGGAGGATTTAGTCTCGGCAGTTAGAAAATTCAAAAATTCCGATTATGATCCGCAGTATATCCGACAAAGAGTTTTGAAATTTGACAAGGAGCTATTTAAGGCTAGAATAAAGGAATATATAGATAATGAATGGAAGGAAAAAAATCATGAAAATTTGCATTGATATTAGGTGTCTGGCTGAAGGGAGAAGAACTGGCGTTGAAGAATATACCCGCTATCTTCTTGGGCATCTTTTTTCTATTGACCCAAAGAACGAATATGTTCTTTTTTTGAATTCTTGGAAAAAAACAAAAGGCAATCTTTCTTGGCTAGAAAAATATCCCAACGTGAAAGTGAAAAAATTTAATTTTCCTAATAAGCTTCTTAATCTGATGTTTTGGTATTTTGGCTGGCCAAAAATCGATCGCTTAGTTGGTGGTCCCGCCTCGACTCATGGAGACGCATCGTCGACGCGAGGCGGGGTAGATTTAGTTTTTTCTCCCAATATTATTTTTGGCAATGTGAGTGCGAGGACAAAATCAGTCATCACAATTCATGACTTGTCATTTTTTCGTCATAGTGAATATTTTTCTTGGAAAAGAAAATGGTGGCATATTTTTATCAATCCAAAAAAAATTTGCCAGACTGCGAACAAAATAATTGTAGTTTCAAATTCAACTAAAAATGACTTGGTTGGCTTATATAAAATTAAACCAGAAAAAATAATCGTTATTCCAAGCGCAGTGGCGGATAATTTTTGCGTGATTAATCGAAATAATGGAAAATTAATTAAGGTAAAAGAAAAATATAATTTGCCATATAAGTTCATTCTTTTCTTTGGTACAATTGAGCCACGAAAAAATATAGTCGGGCTAATTCGCGCTTTTAATTTATTGCAAAAACAAAGCAGTGAATACAAATTAGTTATTGCCGGAGAAAAAGGTTGGATGAATGAAGAGATAAATGATGAAATTGCAAATTCTCCATTTCGGGAAAAAATTCAAATAATAAATTGTGTGCCAGATGAGGATAAGGTTTATCTGTATAACCTAGCTTCACTTTTTGTTTATCCTTCATTTTTTGAAGGATTTGGCTTTCCGCCATTAGAAGCTATGAAATGCGGTGTCCCCGTAATTGTTTCGAATAATTCTTCACTGCCGGAGATAGTGGGAGATGCTGGGATACTAATTGATCCGGATAAGCCGGACGAAATTTTTTTGGCGATGAAAGAAGTTTTGGAAAATTCTAAGTTGCGGAATATTTTAATTGCAAAAGGCTTGGAAAAATCAAGAGAATTTGACTGGAAAAAAACCGCCCAAAAAACCTTGAAAGTATTTCAGGGATAGCTTTATCTTAAGTATCCTTGAGAGTGTTTTTGTGGTATAATTTTATTGAGAATTACACAAGGAACGTGATTTTTTAAACGTAAGTAATTATATGAGAATTGGCATTGATGCTCGATTTTTTGGGCCGATTGGCAAAGGATTAGGGCGCTACACACAAAAATTAATAGAAAATTTAGAAAAGGTGGATAATACTAATCAGTATTTTGTCTTTCTTAAGAAAGACAATTTTGATGAATATCAACCAAAAAATGAAAATTTTAAGCGTGTGCTAGCTGATTTTCGTTGGTATACCTTTTCCGAGCAGATAAAATTTCCTAAGCTTATCAAAAAATATGACCTGGATTTGATGCATTTCCCACATTTCAATGTACCGGTAATGTATAATAGAAAATTTATCGTCACTATTCATGATCTCATTCTTGTTCATTTTCCTACAACCAAGAGTTCCACGCTTGCCCCAATATTCTATTGGCTGAAATTTTTAGCCTATAAGATCGTTATAAAGTCTGCTATCATTCGTTCTGAGAAAATAATTGCGGTTTCTAACTTTACAAAAAATGATATCGTAAGAACTTATCCAAAAATTAAGCAAGAAAAAATAATTGTGACTTATGAATCAGCAGAAGATTTTTGCATGCTCACTCCACATAATAAATATGATGAAATTTTAGGGCGGTATGGTATAATTAAACCGTATATTATCTATGTTGGAAATGCTTATCCACATAAAAATTTAGAGAAATTAATTTTGTCTTTTGGGGAAATTAGAAAAGCAGAAAATGATCTAAATCTAGTTTTGGTCGGCAAAGAAGATTATTTTTACAAAAGACTAAAGGAACTAACTATCAAGCAAAAAATTGAAGGGATAATATTCACTGGCTATATTCCAGATCATGAATTGGATACGATTTTCAGAAATTCTTCAGCTTTCATATGGCCGACTCTTTACGAGGGATTTGGTCTTCCGCCATTAGAAGCGATGTCCAAGGGAGTGCCAGTAATTTCATCTGATCAAGAATGTATGAAAGAAATTCTTGCTGATAGCGCCTATTATTTTGATGGAAAAAATTCAGCCGATATGACCGGTTCAGTCATTAAGGTTTTGAATGACAGTGCATTAAGAAATGTTTTAGTAAAAAAAGGATATGAAAGAGTCGCTTATTATAGCTGGAAAAAAATGGCGCAAAAAACGCTAGATTTATATCAAAATGCATCAAAATAAAAAACAAATACTATCACAAATGTTTGATGTTCGTCCGACGGATAAGGCGGGTAATTTAGATTTGGAAAGAATTGAAAAACTGGAAAAAATTGTGCAAATTTGTGAAAAAGAGGAGGACCCAGTCATTCGAGAATATTTAGCCTCAAAAAAAATAATTCCCATGGAGGATTTGCGAAGACCGACTGTTTTTGAAGATGAACGCAGAAGATTTCAGGAAATGCTTGATCAAGAAAAAGAAACTGAGAGAAAAAGAAAAAGAACAATTGCGATAAATTCGGATGATATTGATAATATAAAAAATATTTCAGTGGAATTTAAGCATGCCCAAAATGCGGAAATTGAACAAAGTGAAGAAGAGAATTTTGAATATGTACCGCAACAAGTTATATCTCAGCAATATCTTAAAAAAACAAACGAGGATTTTGATGACCTGGAAATTCCAATTGGTGAAACATTAAAAAGAAATCTATTTTTTTTCACGAAATTTTCTTTGGCGGTAGCGACTATTTTTCTCCTTTTCGTAATCTCTAACACTGCTTTGAAAATTAAAAATGGCGGATTGGAAAAAAGTCAATTAGCGATGGCTCAGCTGGCCTTGGCGAAGGATGATATCAAAAATGGTAACTTTGAAAAATCCTATATTAAATTCAGCGATGCCAATGAAAAACTGGCTCAGGTTTCAGATGACCTTGGTATTATTGGTGGAACGCTGGCTGATTTCACTAAGTATATCCCATTTTTTTCCAAGGCTTCTTCGGGCGCTAATATAATCAAGGCTGGAAAAAATATCTCGCAGTCTGGGAAAATAATTTCGGAAATTTTGAAAACTGCCGAAAATATTAAGGCGAAAAAAGATCAAGCGGGAAATATATCTTATTTGGAAATATTCAAAGAGAATGAAGCTAAATTAAAACAAATTTCCGTTTTACTATCTGAAGCAGAAGGTTATTTAGAAAGTGTAAATTTAGATGATATTCCTAAGGAGAATAGGGAGGATTTCTTAAAGGCAAAAAAACAACTTCCTGTGATGAATAATATCTTGGCGAAATTCCTAGATGGAGAAAGAATATTTTCCGATATTTTAGGTGGAAATGGTCCGAGAAAATACCTTTTTCTTTTTCAAAACAATCAAGAGATGCGTGCGACAGGAGGTTTCGTTGGAAGCTACGCATTGCTAGATATTTTCAATGGGCGAGTGAGAAATTTTTTCATTGATGGAATTTTCAATCCGGATGGGCAACTTAGGGAAAAAATTGTTCCGCCAGTTCCAATTCAAAAAATTAGCGCAGCTTGGAGTTTGCATGACAGCAATTGGTTTCCTGATTTTCCGGTTTCTGCGGAAAAGGCCGCTTTTTTCTATGAAAAAACTGCGGGTCAACAGTAGACGGTGTGATCACTATGACTCCGACTGTTATGCAAAAAATGCTAGAAATAACCGGGCCGATTGAAATGACGGAATATGGCGTTACGGTAGACAAAGATAATTTTATCGAAAAAATTCAATACGAAGTTGAAGTCGATTATGACAAAGAACTAAACCAGCCAAAGAAAATTCTTTCTGATTTGGCGCCAAAAATTTTGGACAAAATATTCAACTCGGATAATTTTTCTGATTTTTCTAAGACAGCTAATGTGCTTTTGGAAAGTTTAAACGAAAAACAAATCTTGATTTATTCTAAGAATTTTGAAATTGAAAAAGTGTTGTCGGAAAATGGCTGGTCGGGAGAGATTTTGGATACCCCAAAGGATTATTTAAGCGTGATAAATTCAAATATTAATGGTTTTAAAACAGACGGCGTGATTTCGGAAAGTATTGTTCACGAAGCTAATATTGAGCCAGACGGAACAATCATCGACACCGTGACAATTACAAGAAAACATAATGGAGGGGACACTGCCTATGATTGGTGGAATAAGGTTAATGCAAATTATATGCGTGTCTATGTGCCAGAGGGCGCAAAACTCATTAGCGCAGAAGGACAAACTAGGGAATTTAATTCCCCGCCTTTGGATTATAGCTCTTTGAATTTCAAGCGCGATCCTCAAGTGCAAATGGAAGAGGATAATATTATGATTGATGAAAATAGCGGAACAAGAATTTATACTGACAGTGGGAAAACAGTTTTTGCTAATTGGGTATATGTTAGTCCGAAAGAGACAGTAACAATTAAATATAGCTATGTTTTGCCATTTAAAATTAATTTTGATCTGACTCATCCAACCAGCACCTATTCGCTCTTGGCGCAAAAACAATCTGGTAGTCTGGGGAGCAACTTCAGTTCAACTATTAATTATCCTAAATCGTATAAAATTTCTTGGCAATTTCCTGAAAAAGATCTCGAAGAAGTTGATGATTTGCTAAGTGGTCAAGAGGGGATTAAAATAGAAACAGATCTGAAGACGGATAAATTTATGGGTGTTGTCTTTGGTGAAAAATAGTATGATTAAAAAAATTATAAAAAATACTTTCCTAAATTCTCATGTTTCTTCTTCCGTCGTCAGTGCGGCTTTTTTGATTACAATTGCAGGGCTTGCCAGTCGAGTTATGGGTCTTTTTCGTGATCGTTTACTCGCTTCAACTTTCGGTGCGGGTGATACGCTCGACATTTATTATGCCGCTTTTCGTATTCCGGATTTGATTTATAATTTACTTATTTTAGGTGCACTCAGCGCTGCTTTTATCCCTGTTTTTACCGGGCTTATTAGCAATGAAAAAGAAAAAGAAGCTTGGGAATTGGCAAATGGGATAATGAACTTGGCAATGAGTCTAATTATTGCCCTTTCAATATTATTTTGTATTTTTTCTCCTTGGCTGATGGAAATAATCACCCCTGGATTTTCTCCCGAAAAAATGGAAAAAGCAGTCATGTTTACTCGAATAATGTTCCTTAGCCCATTGTTTTTAGGAATCAGCGGAATTTTTGGCGGGGTTTTAACCTCTTTCAAAAGATTTTTTATTTATTCTTTAGCTCCAATATTCTATAACATCGGAATAATTTTTGGAATTTTAGTTTTTGTGAGATTTTGGGGTCCGATTGGCTTGGCTTGGGGGGTAGTGCTGGGTGCATTTTTGCATATGCTCACACAATATCCAGCTGCCCGTCAGCTGGGTTTCAAACATGATTGGTCGTTTATGATTCATCTCTCTAATGGGGAAGTGAGGAAAGTTTTTCGCCTAATGATCCCTCGTACGCTAGGCATTGCTATAAATCAAATTAATCTTTTCATAATTACTATTTTTGCTTCACTTTTAGCGTCTGGGTCGCTTGCAATTTTCAGTTTTGCGCAAAATTTGCAAGCTGTGCCACTTGGAATTATCGGAGTGTCTTTTGCGCTTGCGGTTTTTCCTAATCTTTCAATGTTGTATTCTAAAAATGACAAAGAAAATTTTGTGAAAACTTTTTCGGAAACTTTTCGTCAAATTCTTTTTTTTATAATCCCAATGAGTGTTTTTATCTTGCTTTTGCGAGCGCAAATCGTGCGAGTTGTTTTGGGCGCGGGAAAATTTGATTGGGAGGATACCGTGCTTACTTTTCAGTGCCTTGGAATTTTTTCTCTAAGTTTGTTTGCGCAATGTCTTGTCCCACTCCTCGCGCGTGCTTTTTATGCAATGCATAATACTAAGACACCATTTTATGTGGCAATCGCTACGGAAACGGTGAATATTTTGGCAGTAGTAATGCTGATTGGGAAATATGAAATTCTTAGTTTAGCGATGGCCTTTTCACTTTCTGCTATTGTACAGATGTTTCTGCTATTGTTTTTCTTGCGAGCGAAATATGATAATTTGGACGACAAAAAAATTGTCACTTCGATTGGAAAAATAGCGCTAGCTACTTTTTTCAGTGGGGCAGTAATTCAAGGATCGAAATATTTAGTCGCCATGGCGATTAGCCTAGATACATTCCTGGGAATTTTTTCGCAACTTTTTATTGCGTCAATACTGGGCGCTTTAGTTTTTCTTTTGGTTTGTCATCTTGTGAAACTGGAAGAATTTATCAATTTTAAAAAATCACTCTTGAAAAGAATTTTTCGTAAAGAAAGTATTGTATTGGAAGATAGTGCAGGAGGGATAGGTGGAATATAGAAATTATTTTTTTATAAATTTAATTCCGGCATAAAAAAGTCCGGCCAAGCCAATAATTAGGATGACAGTAATTATCATAAGCGGAAAAAGCATCAGAATTGATCCACCTGACTTGAGTCCAAAGAGAAAAAAGAATGTAGCGTACGCAATTATAATAGCAATCAGAATTATCGCCGAAGCAACCATCGTTATACCTTGTGCTTTTGTTTTTTTCATAATATTTTTTTAGTTATTTAATTTATTTTTCTTAATAATTTTTATACCTCTTAATCCTAAAAACAATAACACTATAATCATTATTTTTACTATGTAATGGTCTTGCAGATCGATAAAATCTCGCGTTAGGGGAGTTATTCTGCCAGTGAGTAGATGAGAAACGATTCCAATTGGCAAGGTCAAATAGAGCCAATTTTGACGCGGTATATCAACTCGAATTTTCAAAAATAATTTTGAAAGTAGGGGAGCTAGCAAATAAATTCCCAAGAAAGACACCGCAAAATCAAAAATAGCGTAATCACCTAAACGAAATTGTCGCAAAAATGCAATTGGAATCATAAAATTTTATATAAAATAATTTATTTTTGTATGATTAAAGTATACTCCAGATATCTCAAAAATAAAAGCGCACGATATGCAAAATAGCAGCGACGTTAGGAGCGATATTTTGCATATCGTATCCGAATATGAGAAGTTTTTGCCCGCTTCCTTAATTTTATATCAAAAGAGATAAAGAGGCAAAAATTTGGGTGGAAGAAATTTGCACCTTTTGGTGTTAATTTTTAAATGCAAATTTCTGTAGCCAGATATGGGTTGTTTTGTGCGATGTAATAAAAAAATTATTCCTTTTTTTAAATTCTAAAAAATATTTTTTACAAAATCCCCTATAATCATTAGGGTGATCATTAAGTTTTTCACTCATTGATATGTCATTATTGCTCTATAAATTTAAATTAAAATAGATTAAAATAATTTATTGAGGTCATAAATAAAACAATCAAAATAAAAAATAATATTAAATAATTTAAGTACTTTAAAAATTTGCCATATCTATTAGATTCTATTAGTATTTTGTATAACAAAGAGGGAATAAAGGCGCACAAAAAACAATTAATGGAATTATAATTAATCCAATAAAAGTTGCTCCGAGATAACCTAGACCAGCAGTATCGCCAGAAAAATAAAACCCCCCGAATATCCCTATAGAAAAAACAATACCACATAACCTATTGAAATAAATAATAGATTTATTCCCAAAAGTTTCCAGTATGAAAATTTATTATTTTTTAATCTTTTTTTTACATAAAATATGGATAATGCAAATATTAATGATGTAAATTTTTAGATTAACTAGCGTTATTTACAAAATTTGTTAAAATAAATTTAAAATTAAATTTTTGTCCCTGTTAAAATCACAAAACTCAAAATTGCCACAAAGATAAAAATTTTATTTCGCCCAACGTGGTGCCAATATTTGACGTTCCGAATGGAATGTGGTCTTAGCTCTTGCAGATATCGGCTGTTGTGCGATGTATATTTTATCTCGATTTTTATTGTGTTAAGCTTTGTTTTTTCGAAAAAAAATTTGATTTTTGTTTTGAAAAAAGAAGAGGGGTTAGGGGTGAATTCCTATTTTTCAAAACTCTTTGGTTAAAACTTAGTTAACTTGGCTTAAGCAATAGTCGATGGATTTTTTATTTTTTAGTTTATAGCATGAATTAATAAGCACGTCTTCGCTCAGATCTTTCTCTACGAAATTATTTATACAGTTAATCGGAAAATCGTTTTCCAGTATAACTAAATTACAGTCATCTATTGATTCTGGAATGGCATTTTCGGTTCTTCTAAAGCACAATAAACGGTAGTTGGTTGGTTTTTTTTCAGTTATACTGGGGTCAATAAATTCACATTCTTTTATTTTTGTCGCCGTTTCCGCTAAGCATTTATTTTTTTCATAAGCACTTTGAATAAAATTACATTCGACATTTGTTTTGGCGTGCAGAGTAAAACAACGAGTGGTTTGTTCGCTGTCTGTCGGTATGCCTAACGTGTTCGACAATACATTACAATCTTCGACATTTTGTGCAAATTGGAAAAGGCAAGTGGAATAAAAATTAGGCGATAAAGTTTTTATTTTGTCGCAAATACTGCGATCATTATTTTCCTGTGCATAACCTAGTAAACAGGTGATATTATTATTGCAATCTGATATTTTTGAATTTTTTGCTAATACACATCGATTATTCACACAAGCTGGATGAGCTATTGGCGGATCGTAACAATCCAACATCGGACATTTTGAAAAATTATTAGACGGTTTACCAAAAGTGTAGTTTTTTTCATCATAAATATTGCCAGCATATGAATTACATGTTGGACAACCGTCTTCATAACCTAGTATTCTTATGCAATCAGAATCTATATTACAAACACCCAATTTATTTAAATCGATTGGCCCCGAAATTATTTTTTGGTCTTTATGCGATAAAAAAATTGCGCCAACGATTAGAGCTGTTAATATAAATAGTCCAATTATTATTACCAAAATTTTTTTGTTCATATTGTTAATTTAAATTAAAACCCCTCTATA
>JBAZSS010000021.1:0-19686 GCA_041662285.1 Parcubacteria group bacterium | reverse complement strand
GTTTTGGCGATTGGGCGAGAAGCCAAAAGAATGGTGGGGAAAACTCCAAGTCATATTGTGGCGACTAGACCGCTCGTGGACGGCGTGGTGAGTGATTTTGAAATTACGGAACAGATGCTCAAATGTTTTATCGATAAAGTTAACAAAGGGGGATTTTCATTTTTTTCGGGACCGAGAGTAGTCATTGGAATTCCGTCAGATGTGACGGAAGTGGAAAAGCGTGCGGTAATTGACGCAACAATTAATGCAGGTGCCAAAGAAGCCTATTTGATTGATGAGCCAATGGCGGCGGCAATTGGCGCGCGCCTTCCAGTGCAAGAAGCGGCTGGGAACAT
This sequence comes from Parcubacteria group bacterium, assembly GCA_041662285.1. Lineage (GTDB taxonomy): Bacteria > Patescibacteriota > Minisyncoccia > Moranbacterales > UBA2206 > UBA2206. The sequence goes on along the minus strand of JBAZSS010000021.1, from coordinate 19,351 downwards.
GATTGTGGACATTGGCGGTGGTACAACTGACATTGCTGTTATATCTCTGGGGGGAATTGTGGTGTCAAGAAATCTGCGCATTGCAGGAGATGAAATGAATGAAGACATCACGCGTTATTGTCGAGACGAATTCAATCTCTTGGTTGGAGAAAAAACCGCTGAGGATGTGAAAATTGCTATTGGTAGCGCTTGTCCACAAGAAAAGAAAATGCAAATGGCAGTGCGTGGGCGTGATTTAGTGACCGGATTACCAAAAGAGATAATCATAACCGCGGAGCAAGCGCGCGAAGCACTTTCGAGGTCTATTCGGATTATTATCAATAACATCAAAACTGCTATTGAAGAAACTCCGCCGGAACTCGTTTCGGATATTATGCAAAGAGGAATTATTTTGGCTGGCGGAGGCAGTCTTATTCGGGGCTTGGACAAGTTGGTAGCTGATCAAACAGAAATGCCAGTGCGCATGATGGAAGACCCACTCACGGCCGTTGTACGAGGCACGGGGATAGTTCTGGAAGACATCGAAGCTTTGCGAGAAGTCCTGGTGGAAAATCAACACGAGAAATCTTTGAGATAACTACAAATATACAAATCTTATACGAATTTACAAATATTGAATTAGGATTTATTTCGCATTTGTAAATTTGTAGTTGATTTGTAGATTCGTGGGATATTTATGCCAAAAAAACTTCTAACTTCAAAATTGATAAAATTAATTTTAGCCATTGCAATTTGCTTGGCGCTAATTTTATTCAATCCAAAAAACTTTTTCGCTCCAGTGCGGGGATTTTTTTTCGCTTTAGCCTATCCATTTCAAAAAACTTTCTATTTTTCCGGACAAGCGATGCATAATTTTTCTAGTGTTCTGTTTTCCATCGGAGACTACAAAAAAGAAAATGAAAAATTGATTCGAGAAAACAATGAGCTCTTGGCAAAATTGGCTAATCTTGAAGATCAAAAAAAAGAAAACGATGAACTTAGGCGTCAGCTTGAACTTTCTCCGAGAGACAAATATGAATTGGAAAGTAGTTTGATAATCGGTCAAGATCAGCGCGGTTCGGGTAGTTGGATAATGATAGACAGAGGAAGGTCAGATGGAATAGCAGAGGGTATGCCCGTGATTGTTTATGATGGAATTTTAGTGGGGAAAATAAGTGAAGTTTATGAGAAAAGTTCCAAGGCGCTTCTTTTGTCAGATTCTTCCAGTTCAATCAATGCTTCCGATGTTCAGACTTCCGCCAAGGGAATTTTGACAGGTGAATATGGTCTAGGGCTAATGCTTGGAATGGTAGAGCAGACAGATATAATAAAAGTGGGGGACGATATTATAACTTCTGGGCTGGGAGGTCTGATGCCAAGAGGACTTCTGATTGGCAAGATAGAACAAATTTCCAATACTCCCGACAAACTTTTTCAGCAAGCCGTGGTTCGACCGAAAATTAAATATTCCGATTTGAATGTTGTCTTTGTGATAAAAGGGGAGAAGTGATTGTAATGGGACTTACGCATCTCCTTTAAAATTTATTTTAAATGTATGGCATCGAAAATTAGAATATTGATAATTATCTTCTTGGCGGTTATTTTGGAAATTTCTTTTTTTCCGGCACTTTTTGCGGGAGTTATTGTACCGGATGTAGTTTTGGTGCTCATTATTTTGTGGTCTTCTCGCAAAAAATTTGAAGATATCTGGCTGTGGGCATTTTTTGCTGGATTTTTTTTGGATCTGGCAATATCTCAAAAAATTGGAATCAATGCAATTTCTTTTGTGACAATTTCTTTTGTGGCGAGTTTTCTCAGGGAAAGATTTTTCATTGCGCAACGAACTGGCGCTTTTGCCATCGCTCTGACTCTTGTTGTTGGCGGAACAATTTTGAATTGGTTTTTGATAAATTTTTTGACTAACTTTTTGATGAATTTTTCCTGGAAATTACTTCTTATGAAAATAGCTAGCAACTTAGCCGTGGCAATTTTTATGTATTTTTTAATTGCTAGATATAAAAGAGTTTTTGGGATTAGTGAGAGCAAACTAACGATGAAATAAATTATGTTTCAAAAATTTTTCAATCAAAGAAGAATGGGAAAGGGCGCGGAAATCGAAGATTCAATTATGACCGTGACGCAAAAAGAAGAAGCGATAATCGAATCGCCCTTTGAAAGAAGAGGGCTTTACCTAATGTGGATGTTTTTGGTGTTGGTCATTTTTTTGCTAGCTTCTCGAGTAGTCTATTTGAATTTGTATCAAGGAAAATATTATAACGAAATATCCAAAGGCAATCGCATTCGCTCGATTGTTATTAAGGCACCTAGGGGAACGATTTATGATAAGCATGGTAATGTGCTGGCTGGTAATGTGCCGAGTATCGATGCGATTGTGATTCCGGCCGATCTTCCAAAAGAAGAATCTCGAAAAAAAGAAATTGCACAAAAACTTTCCGAAATTTTGGATATGAATTCTGGTAACATTGAAATTATGTTTGCTAGTCAAGATTCTAAATCGTTAGATCCGGTACTTCTCAAAGAGAATATCGCGCGTGACCAAGCTTTGATTTTAGCAGAAAGAGAAAATGATTTTCCGGGGATAAAATTGGAAAAAACAGCCATTCGTTCATATGACAGTGGGCAAATTTTCTCGGGGTTTGTTGGTTATGATGGAAAAATAACTAGAGAAGAGCTCAAAGACAATGCAGATTATTTGATGACGGATTATATCGGAAAAAATGGCTTGGAAAAAAGTTATGAAAAAAATTTGCGGGGAATTTATGGCGCGACTCAATTAGAAGTGGATTCCTTGGGGAACGCTAAAAAAACCTTAGGGATAATCAATCCGCAGTCAGGCAGTGATTTGGTGCTGAATGTTAATGGAGAATTGCAAAAAAAGATTTTTGACAGCTTGAATGAAGTTTTGCAAAAAACTGGTGTCAAAACCGGAGCAGCTGTTGCAATTGATCCAAGAAATGGCGGAGTGTTGGCAATGGTAAATTTGCCAAGTTATGATAATAATCTTTTTGCCAAAGGAATTTCTAATGAGGAGTATAAAAATTTGATTAGTGATCAGGACTTGCCACTTTTCAATCGATGTATTTCTGGAACTTATCCACCTGGATCAACTTTGAAAATGGCAGTAGCCTCGGCCGCTCTTTCAGAAAAAACCATTAATCCGGAAACGATAATCGATGGTTTGGGTGGAGCACTTCATATTGGTAGTTTCCGCTTTGGTGACTGGAAAACGCATGGACCGAGTGCGGTTCGCCAAGCCATTGCGGAAAGTAATGACGTATTTTTTTATACGATTGGTGGTGGATATGGAAACACCCAAGGTCTTGGAATGTCTCGTATGAAAAAATATGAAAATATGTTTGGTTTTGGAAATTATACGGGGGTTGATATCCCTGGCGAGGCGACTGGTTTTATCCCAGATGAAGAATGGAAATTGAAAAAAATTGGTGAAAAATGGTATATTGGGGACAGTTATCATGCGGCAATCGGGCAAGGTTTTGTGACGGCCACGCCAATTCAGCTGGCTAATTATACCGCTTCGATTGCCAACGGTGGCACACTCTATTCTCCGCGCATTGTGAATCGCATCAAAAAAAATGATGGCACGGAAGAAATTATTAGTCCAAAAATTCTCAATAATAATTTTATTTCGCAAGACGTTATGAATGTGGTGCGAGAAGGAATGCGAATGACAATTACCGATGGAACGGCACAGGGTCTCAAAACTTTGCCGGTGGAAGTAGCGGGAAAAACTGGAACGGCACAGTTTGGAACGGAAGGTAAAACTCATTCTTGGTTTGTTGCTTTTGCGCCATATAATAACCCGGAAATTGCCATAGCGGTAATTGTGCCTGGGGGCGGAGAAAGCCACAGTGGAGCGGTGCCTGTAGCCAAGGAAGTATTGAACTGGTATTTTAGTCAGGACAAAAAATAATTATTGTTGACATAATATTTCATTCTGCTACAATTGGTTTTGTTATTTTAATTTAAACAAAATATTTTATGGGAAAATTTATTACCGAAGAAGGTCTCAAGAAAATCAAGGACGAATTAGAGAACAGAAAAGTGACTATTCGTCAATCTATTGCTAATGCAATCAAAGAAGCCAAGGAACAGGGCGATTTAAGCGAGAACGCTGAATATAGCGAAGCTAAGAGACAACAAGCGGAAAATGAGGCCAGAATTGCTGAGTTGGAATTTATGCTCAAGGAATCAACGGTGGTGAAATATGACAAAAATTCCGGCGGGGTACAAATGGGTTCAAAAGTCAAAGTCAAATTTAATGGATCAGAAATGGAATTCCAAATCGTGGGATCCAATGAAGCCAATCCAAGTGAAATGAAAATTTCCAACGAATCACCAATGGGTAAGGCCTTCATGGGGCACGTCAAAGGCGACAAGGTGGAAGTCGATACTCCTGTGGGGAAAATGAAGTATGAGATATTGGATGTGAAATAGAAAAGTTCGTAAAGTTTTAAAGTTCATAAAGTCTATAAAGTTTAGAAAGAGCGAGGAATTGATCCTCGCTTTTTTGTTGCAGAATTGGAGAAAATAGGATAGAATGGGGATATAATAATTTTGGTAAAAAAATGAGCCCGAGTCCAGAACAAGTTAATTTGCCGTTAGTTATTAATGAGAAAAAGAAATATCTAACAGCTGAGGAAATGCATAAAATGTGGAAAGATAAAAAAGAAAAAAGGTTCTTAGAAAAAGAAAAAAGGAGTGTTGTGTCACATGAAAATAAAGAAGAAATTACGATTTTATGGGGTCCTGCTCGGTATCCATTACCAGGACAATATCGTCGTGATACTGATACCGCTGAAAGAGTTGAGATTTATCTGGGAAGTGATTTGAAATGGCGTGTTGCCGGAAAAATAGTTTCTGATGAGTATGCTTTGAGTCTCATAGAAAGTGATGAAACAAGAGAGGAATATGAAAAAATTTTAAAAAGAATTGAAGAATTAAAAAATAATTTAAAATAATTTATGCGAGAAGACATTCAAAAAACTAAATTGGAAAAGTTGGAGAATATAAAAAATTCTGGGATGGAGGTCTATCCGGAAAAATGTGAAAGAACAATGAATAATGCGGAGGCGCTAGAAAAATTCGATGACATTAAAGACGAAATAATTCTTGTCGGGCGAGTAAAATCGAATCGTCCAATGGGGAATGTGGTTTTTGCGCACATTGAAGATGGCAGTGGAAAAATTCAATTGTTTTTGAATAAAAAACTTGTGGGTGAGGACTTGTATAAACTTTTTGCCAAAAATGTTGAGATTGGTGATTTTGTGGAAGCACGAGGAAAACTTTTCAAAACCAAACAAGATGAAAAATCTTTGGAAGTGCGAGAATGGAAAATGCTTTCCAAAAACATTCGTCCAATTCCGACTGAATATTTTGGCTTGAAAGACGAAGAAGTTTTACTGCGAAAAAGATATTTGGATTTGATGATGAATCCGGAAACACGCGAGCTTTTCAAAAAGAAAAATATTTTCTGGCAGACAGTTAGAAGAACTTTAGCGGAAACGGATTTTTTGGAAGTGCAAAATCCTGTTTTGGAACATACGCCGGGTGGCGCAGATGCTGAACCGTTTATTACGCATTACAACGCTCTCGATCAAGATTTCTACTTGCGAATTTCTTTAGAGCTTCCCTTGAAAAGACTTTTAGTCGGTGGATATGAAAGAGTTTTTGAAATTGGTCGCGTGTTTCGTAATGAAGGAATGGACCGAGATCATTTACAGGAATTTGATCATATTGAATTTTATGCCAGCTATTGGGATATGAAAAAAGGAATGGATTTTGTAGAGAATTTATACAGAAAAATTGTTTTGGAAGTGATGGGCGGATGTGAACATGAATATGAAGATAATAAAATTAATTGGGAAAACAAATTTCCAGTAGTTGACTATTTTACTGAGCTTAAAAAAGAAACCGGGATAGATTTGAATAATGAAATTAGTCTTGATGAGCTGATGAAGAAAGCAGATGAGTTGGGAATAAAATATGAAAAAGGTTATGGCAAGGGAAAGATGATTGATACTTTATACAAAAGAACGGTGCGACAGAAATTGATTCAGCCTTGTTTTTTAGTGGGACATCCAATTGAGGTTTCACCACTAGCTAAAGCTGATCCGAAAAATCCGAAAAAAGTTTTGCGTTTTCAGATCGTGGCGGGCAAGAGTGAACTTTGCAATGCTTTTTCAGAACTCAATGATCCAATTGATCAAAAAAACCGATTCTTGGAGCAAATGAAAGCGCGTGAAACTGGCGATAAAGAAGCGCAGATGATGGATGAGGATTTTGTGGAAGCGCTGGAATATGGAATGCCACCGGCTTTTGGGATGGGATTTTCCGAACGACTCTTTTCATTTATTATGAATCGCTCCATTCGTGAGACGGTGATTTTTCCGTCGATGAAAGGGAAATAATTTTTTATGAAGTTTAATAATTATTATTGTTATTGACATGAAAGAATTTTTTAATTTTAGATCAAAAAATATCAAAAAACCAGATCCATATTTTATGGATCAAGGTATGGAAAAAGGACGCACTCTTGAGGATTATGAAGAAATGCTTGGAATTGATAGAAAGGAATTAGAGAATAAAACAATATTAGATTTAGGTGCTGGTCCAGGAGCAAAGTTTTCGAAGGATTTAAAAAAAGCTGGAATAAAAGCTAAGGTTGTTTCGTTAAGTGCTGATTACTCGGAAAATAAATATAGCAAAGAATTTAGACCAAATATATTTGAAAGGTTGAGCATAACAAAAGATGATGATAAAAAAGAATTAGCTGTTGCTGGTATGGGAGAACAGCTACCATTTAAAGACGAAACTTTTGATGAGATTCTTGCATTGTTTTCCGTTTCAGTTTGGTCACGAAGAGATAAGGAGTGGCTTCCTGAAGTTATGCGAGTTTTAAAACCTGGAGGTTGTGCTAGGATAGGTCCTTTTCGTATACCTAAAATGGATATGTATGATGGAGATTTAATGTTTGTAAAGCGTGAAGAAATGGAAAATTATATGAAAAACATGAACTTTAGTTATGAATTCAAAACATTTTTTCCTTTACCTTCTTCAGAAAATATAGGACCCCTTCAACAATTGCTTGTAGTCTATAAGAAAAATGAAAAAAATAATTGATAATTTTTAACAAACAAAAAAATATGAATGAATCAAGTTTTTTTAATCAAGCAACTAATGGTTCAGGAAAAGAAACTGCTAAAAAAGACGAAAAATTTAGTCGGGAAGAATTTGATGTACTTGTAAGAAATATTGAAATACCTTCAGCTTCAGAGTTTGAAAAGAAGCCTAAGATTGAGATTTCAGATCAGGGCTTAGAACAATTAGAAGGTTTAGAAAAAGGTATCGAAGTGTTAAAAGAGGGAACCGGAGTAATGGTGGTTGTGAGATGTTGGAATAAGAAACCGGATGAGATAAAAACATTTGTGGAGAGAATGGAGAAATTTAAGAAAAACATTCCAAATTTACAAGGGGTTATTTTGGTTATAAACAATGAAGGCGAGAAAGATAATATAACCGAAAAAAGTTTAACAGAATCTTTAGCTGATAAAAAATCAGAAATCCCGATTGTTCCTATAAAAGTTCAAAATTATACTTGGACATCAGGGCTTAATTCGGCAGTTGGAATTTTAAATGAAATGGCGCTTAAAAATGATGTGCCAACGGATAATATTCGAGTAATGAATATTTCTTTTGGCGTTGATCTTGATGAGCAGGAGTTGAAAACATGCAATGATGATATTGAGAAAAATCAATTTGTTGTAACGGCGCGAAAAACTTCAGAAGGGGCTAATCCATTTGAAAAAAAAGAAATGGGAGAGGATTTATGGAAAAAATTTAAGGATATTTTGAGATTTCCAAATGAAGCTGAGCTTGCGGAATTGGCATATACTATGCGAAATACTTTCAATGTTATTTCTCTTAAGAACATTGTTGATTTGGGTGGATTTAATCCACTTTGCAATGGAGAGGGTAGAAAATTTTCCACGACACAACCAAATCCATTTTTCAGACATCTGGACAGTATGAAAGAAAGTCCTGTCTCAATCAAAGGAATGGAAGACGTGGAATTTTTTATGCGCCTAATCCTTGGCTCTTTGCAATCTGGGGATAATACTGTCATAAAAGAATTGAGAAAAGCTATGGACAATCCAGTTTTTTATACTGATTATGATTGGAATAAGATGCACGAAGTGAGTAAGATACGAAAAATTGGAAATGAAATGACTGCCCTTTCCCTTATTTTTAGCGGTCTGGCTACTAAGGAAAGTGTTCGCACTGGAAAAGATGGAGAGCGAAAAACTGTTGGTTTGGTGAAAAAAATGTATGTGCCAAAATCGATGCAGGATTTTTATCTGAGAAAATAATTAATAAGATATAAATTTATATGAAAAAATTTTTTGAAAAAATATTTACTCCAAAAAAAACAGAAGCGCCCAAGGCAGAAGATGCTAATCAAGGTTTGGAGAAAATTCCTAATCTCAATTCTGCTGTCGAAAGATCCTTGCGACTTGCTGTAAGAGCAAGATATGAACCAACCTATGAAAACTTAAAAAAATTATCACAAGAAAGTTATCCTTATGATGAGGAAGGAAAGGAGGATCTTGTTTTATTAAAATATGCGTTGAATCAGTATGAAAATAATGTTCCTAATAACGAAACAACTTTTCAAGATTTTGCAAAAAATATTTTAGATAAGACAAATCTGGACTCTTTACCTTTTAGAAAAGAAAATCTTGGCAAACATCTTGGTAACGGGGCGGTCCATCAAGTTTTTGAATATTGGGTTGATCAAGAGCATAAAGGTAATCCAAAATATGTTGTAAAAATGCTAGGAGACAATTTTTTTAACGAACAGCAGACTGCAGAATCTATTGCAAAAAAATATAATCAAGAATACGAAAAACTACTCAAAATTTTTAGTGAAGAATTTATTCCTCAAGAATTCATAATTCAAGCTGAAAATCCATTCAGTGGTAAGCCAACGGTTATAACTATTCAAGAATATACAGAAGGTGAGCAGTTTGATTTATTTCCTCTCGATAGAGATTTTTCTGAAGAAGAGCTAATTAAATTGAAAAAAATGTTAGTAGAAGACGCTGATTTTTCAAAGTCCTTTTCCGATTTTGTTACTCGTATGGAAAAAATGCTGATGTCCAGCTCTTTTCCTGATCATCATGGGAAGGATAATATAGTTATAAATATAGATTCAAGTGGAAAAAAACGATTAGTTATATTAGATACTCATCCCGTGATTATTTATGATCCTTACTATGATGTAGCGGATGAAATGGAAACAATCGGAAAAGTTAGGAATTTACGAGAAATTATCGATTCTGTCAATAAGATTGATTAGATTTAAATATAAAAAATTATTTATAAAAGATGATATGAAAAAGGTAATGACATTTGGGACGTTTGATATATATCACAAAGGTCATGAAAGTTATTTGAGACAGGCGAAGAAGTTGGGAGAATATTTGATCGTGGTGTTGGCGAGAGACAAGAATGTGCTTCGCATCAAGAAACAAGAAACAAGAAACAAGGAGCAAAAAAGAAAGAAAATTTTGGAAGAGAGTGGCTTGGCGGATGAGGTCGTGTTGGGAGATTTGAAAAATAGGTATGCTGTGATTGAAAAATATCGACCAGGGGTGATTGCGCTGGGGTATGATCAGAAAGTTGATTTGGTGGAACTAAAAGAAAAAATCAAAGAGTTTGAAATAAATGCAAAAATTGTTCGTTTGAAATCATTTAAGCCGGAAATTTATAAATCATCTTTAATCATGAAACATAAAGCATGAAGCATGAAGCATGAAGCATGAAATAATAAATTTAATCACTATCATCCACGGTAGTAAAATAAAATGGAAGAAAAAATTCAACAATTAGAAAATGAGATTAAAGAATTACACTACAACACAGTTAATGCAAAATATCGCACTTCTGAAACGGAAGATAAGGAATTTTATGGTTTGTTTTGGAATTTTCATATAAAACCAGTGATAGAATATAGTAAGCAAATGGCTGAGAAATATGATGCTGATGTAGAAGCTGTTTGGTTGGGGGCTATAATGCATGACATTTGTAGATTAACAGAAGAAAATCCTCATGATGAGTTAGGTTCAAAAAAAGCTTTCTCTATTTTAATTGAAAAAGGTTTTGATGAAAATATAGCAAAAAAAGTTTCCAATATTATATTAACGCATCGTTGTAAAAAATTTCCACCTGAAACATTAGAGCAAAAAATTGTTGCGTCAGCTGATGCTATGGCGCATTTTCTTTCACCTTTTTATTTGTGGATTTCTCGTTATTCCGATAATAATTTTGAAGAAATATTAGATAAAAATATAAGCAAAATAGATCGAGATTTTAATGGAAAAATATTTTTTACAGATGAAAAAGAAATGGTTAGGAAAGAATATGAAGTTTTAAAAAGATGGTTTGAATATAAAATATGAAAAAAATAATACTAATAGTTGTGTTGTGGCTGATTATAGTGAATGTTTTTGGGTTTGTGGTGCTTAATAGGTTTAATCTTGAGCCGGACACGGCCTATACTTGGATCACGCCAGAAAGTTTTCCGGTTGCCAAGGATAGCGGATTTGTCGACATGCATAATCGTTGGGATTCGTATTGGTATCTCGACATTGTGAACAATGGATACTATCTGCGTTCGGACAACACTTTGGCGAATGTAGTTTTCTTTCCGCTCTATCCGGCCCTCATCAAAATTCTCGGAACAATTCTTCTGGGGAATTTTGTGCTGGCGGGTTGGATTTTGAGTATGATTTTTTTGCTTTTGTCTTGCGCATATTTTTTCAAATTTTTGAAAGAATTTCATCCGGAAATTGATCCGGAGCTCCCGATAATTTTGATGCTAATTTTCCCGACAGCCTTTTTTTTCAATGTGATTTACACCGAATCAATTTTTTTGTTTCTCACCATCGCAACTTTCTACTACGCTTTCAAAAAGAATTTTTTTCTAGCAGGATTTATTGCATTTCTCGGAGCGCTGGCACATAGCAACGGAGTTTTTTTGGCGTTGCCAATACTTTGGAAAATAGTTGAAATGAATGGGTGGAAAGAAATGCTGATGCCAAAAAACTGGCTTAAGTTATTACCGGTAGCTTTTGCGCCAATAGGAAGCTTTATGTTTTTGGGATATGATTTTTGGAAATTTGGCAACCCATTTTTATTTTTCAATATCCAAAGCAACTGGGGTCGGTCTTTTTCGATAAATTGGGAACATTTTTCTTTTTTTTCGCATCCCTCAATTGCCAATATGAGCATCGATATTTTTTTGGCAATTTTCATTATCTCAGCTGTTGTGGTGGTTTATCGAAAATTGTCCCCACTCTACGCAATTTTTATGTCCACCACGCTTATCGCCGCTTTTACTTCTGGAACGCTAATGAGTGTGGGTCGTTATAGCTTGGTAATGTTTCCACTTTTTATTTTGCTTGCAAGTATATCCGCCAAAGGCGGATCCGTCTCGGGCGGAAGAAACAATTTATTTTTAATGGCCTGGATTTTTGCCTCAACTCTTTTTTTGGCACTGGATATAATTCTATTTGTGAATAATTATTGGGCAGGATAAGCGCGCTTTTTAAATATAAAAAGCTGTGATATAGTGATAAAAGCTAGATTTTAGTATAAATTTTTAAACTTAAATATATGTTAGATATAAAATTCATCAGGGAGAATGCGGGTAAAATTAAGGAAGCAATTAAGAATAAAAACATCGATTTAGATTTGGATGGACTTTTGGAAACGGATGGAGAAAGAGTGAGAGCCTTGCAATATATTGAAGAATTGAACGCGGAAAAAAATGTGCTCAATGATCTGATTCAAAAATCAGAAGGGGAGGAACGAAAAACTTTGATTGAACAAGGAAAGGCGGTCAAAGAAAAGATGGCAATTGCAGAACCGGAATATTTGGAAATAAAAAAACATTTTGATGATTTGATGGTGAAGGTGCCAGTAATTCCAGCTGAGGATGTGCCGGTCGGAAAAAGTGAAAAAGAAAATGTAGAAATTTACACTTGGGGAGAAATTCCAAAATTTGATTTTGAAATAAAAGATCATATTCAACTGGGTAAAGATTTGGATATCTTGGACTTAGAAAGAGGCGCAAAAGTTTCCGGTTATCGCGGGTATTATGTGAAAAATGAAGGCGTGAGTTTGATGATGGGATTTATGATGTACGCTTTGCAAAAAATGATATCAAAAGGATATTCCCCAATGATTGTTCCAACTCTAGTCAAGGAATTCCCATTGTTTGGCAGTGGATATTTCAAAGGCAAAGAATATAATCCGGAAATTGATGAAATCTATCAAGTAGCTTCCTCGGACAAAGAAGCGGATGGAGAAATAAGTCGGGACAAAAAATTTCTTGTAGGCACAGCCGAGCCTTCACTTTTGGCATATCATTCTGGAGAAGTTTTGAAGGAAGAAGATTTGCCAATGAAACTTTGTGGATATTCCCAATGTTATCGTAGTGAAATTGGTAGTTATGGCAAAGACACAAAGGGATTGTACCGCGTGCATGAATTTATGAAAGTGGAGCAAGTTATTTTGTCCAAAGCTAACATTGAAGAATCTGATGCTTTGCAACAAGAGATGGTGGGAATTTCCAAAGAAATGCATGAGGAACTCGGATTGCCATATCGACAACTAAAAATTTGCACAGGAGATATGAGCGCAGGGAAATATAAGATGTTTGATATTGAAGCTTGGATTCCTAGTCGAAATGGCTATGGCGAAACTGGATCAGCTTCTAATTTTTTGGATTGGCAATCAAGAAGATTGAATGTGAAATATGTGGATAAAAATGGAGAGAAAAAATATGTCTATATGCTAAACAACACAGCACTAGCCTCACCGCGAACTTTCATCTCAATCCTCGAAAACTACCAACAAGCCGACGGCTCAGTTCTGATTCCGGAAGTTCTGAAAAAATATATGCCGGAGGGGATGGAGAAGATTAGTAGAAAGAAATAATTTCGAGCATAAGACATAAAACATGAAAACAATTATCATTACTGGGGCAAGTGATGGACTTGGCCTAGAAACAGCGGAAAAATTTTTAAAAAAAGGTTGGCGAGTGATTAGTCTATCAAGAACTCAGCCTAATATAGATATTGAATATATCAAGACAGATCTAACTAAGGAAAATTCTATCAAAGAGGCTGTAGCAACAATCAAAGAAAAATATTCCTCGTTTGATTGTGTGATTAATTGCGCGGGAGTGATGGATGTTTCGGATTTGAAAAGTCTGAAATATGCTGAGGTTGAGAGTCTGTTTAAGCTGAATGTGTTGGCGCCTATGATGCTTGTTTCTGGTTTGATAGAGAATATCAAAAAAAATGAGGCAGACATTGTCAATGTTGGATCAACCGTTGGTTTCAAGGCATATGAAAATCAATGTGCTTATGGAGCGTCTAAATGGGCCGTGCGAGGGATAAATGAAAATTTGCAATTGGAATTGAAAGGAACAAAATGTCGCATAATTGGTTTCAATCCGGGAGGTTTCAAATCTAGAATTTTTGAAAAAGCTACCGGGATAAAAACAAATTTGGACGCATATATGGATCCTGAACATTTAGCTGATCTTTTGGTTTATATAATAGAGCTTCCTAAGAGTGTGGAAGTCTCACAGATAATAATAAATCGGAAGTAAAACTATGGACATAAAAACTTGGCTGGAAAATTTTAAAGAATATTGGCAATCTCATAATATCGGTGGAGTTTTAAGTCTATTTGATAAGAATGTTATTTATTATGAAACTCCATTTATTAAATTAGAAAATTTTGATGAATTATCTAGAGTGTGGGGATCGATTAAAAACCAAAATAATACTTATCTAGATTTTGAAATTTTTTCAAGTTGTGGAAATAAAGATTCTGTGATTTGGAAATTAAAATATGAAAAGAAGGATATCGAACAAAATTTTTCTGGGACATACTTAATTGAATTAAATGACGAAGGATTATGCACCTATTTTCATCATAGTTGTGAAGCTAAATAAATCAAAAAGATATTTATGAATCTTGATGAGTTAAAAGAAAAAATAATAACAATTGTTGCGAAATGCACAGAATTAAAAAATCAAAATACTAACGAATTAAATGCTCCTGTGAATTATGCTTGTATTTTTTCCCATAGCGAAGATGAATTCGAATTATTAATAAGTTTAGCAAATGGGCTAGGATCTGTAATCAGTGAAACACCGACGGGACCCATTTTTTCAATTGAGACGATTTCCACTGTTGCAGGCGATTTGAAACTTCTAAAAATTCGCAAACCATTTGAGAATAAGCCACAATTAGGATATGCAGATTTTACTCTGAATAATTATTTAGATTTTAAGAAAAAATATTTAGCCCAAGAAAAATTCAAATTAACTGTTAGAGAAAATTATGAAATGATTGGGCTAGAAGATTCGACTTATAATGTATTGACATACTTTGCTTATCCTCCCCTAGATGAACAGTTGGGTGTTAAGTGATAATCTAATAAAAATAAGAAATACTTATTTTAATACGTATTATAATACTTATTAGAAACTATGCTAAAATTGATAAAAATCATTCACACAATAATCTGGACAATCATGGTTTTGGCTACTTTTTATATTTTTTATGCTGGCGTCACTAATACCTTCAATTTAATTTTATATATCTCCATCGTTTTGCTTGTTATAGAAGCAGCGGTTCTCTTGCTAAATAAATGGACTTGTCCGCTGACTCCTCTGGCGAGAAAATATGATCTCGGAAAAAAGGATAATTTTGATATCTATCTACCAAATTGGTTGGCGAAATATAACAAGATAATTTTCGGAGCAATTTTTGTGACAGGTATGATCTTAGTGATTATTAATTGGATGAGAATTTTATGATGCAAAAAAGAAAAATAATTCTGGCTTCGCGGTCGCCAAGAAGGAAAGCGCTTTTGGAACAAATGGGTTTGGAATTTGAGGTGTGTGAAAGTGAATACGAGGAAGATATGACGGCGATGAGTGATCCATATGAGCTGGTGAAATTTTTGGCGCGGAAAAAAGGAGAGGATGTCGCCAAGCACTATGAAGATGCAATTATAATTAGCGGAGACACCTTCACAATTTTTGAAGGAAAATTTATCGGCAAGCCAAAAAATGAAAAAGATGCCCATCAGACGCTCAGAAATTTTTCCGGAAAAATGCATGAAATTGTCAGTGGCTTTGCAATTATTGATACTAAAAACAAAATTATGGTCAATGATTTTGGGAAAGCTTTTGTGAAATTCAAGGATTTAACTGAAGAAGAAATTGCAGATTATGTGGCCACAAAAGAGCCATTAACTAGAGGCGGATCTTATGGTATGATGGAACTAGGAGCGGTTATGATGGAAAGTATCGAAGGGGATTTCTATTCGGTGATTGGTTTGCCACTCAACAAAATTTATCCAGAACTGAAAAAAATGGGCGTGGATATTTTGAAGCTAAAAAAATATAATTAATTTATTTTTAAAAAATATGAAAAAAACAAAAGTTGTTTTGTTGGCAGTAGGAATTCTGCTTCTGGCAGGATGTGGGAATAAGCCGGCGGATAAGGCGGGTGAAGTGGGAAAAGAAAATAAGAATGATGTCGCGACAGAGACAAAAGCTGAAAAGGGTGGAGTGATTAGTTCAATAAAAGATGCAATGGGACTTGGAAAAGAAATGAAATGTGCATATAAATTCAAAGGTGAGGCAGGAGACATAACTTCGACAGCTTATGTTAATGGAAAAAAATATAAAGCCGAATCAACCGTGATGGGAAAAAAACAAATTGTTATCTTTGATGAAACAGCTATGTATTCTTGGGCGGAGGGAGAGAAAACCGGAATGAAAATGACAAAAGTCTGTATGGAAGAAATGGAAAAAAATATTCCAAAGACACAGGGTGGACAAGAACCAGCAACAGATTCCATAAGTGATGAAGAATTTTTTGAAAATTCTACCGATGTTTCTTGCATGCCATATTCCGGCGCTGATTTTTCAGTGCCAACTGACATTACTTTCACTGATCAATGTGAAATGCTCAAAGGAATACTAAACAGTATGCCAGCTGGAGCCAATATTCCAGCCGGAGTAAACATCCCAAAGCTTCCTTAGGTTTTATTTGCAAACCTGATTTTTAAAAATCGGGTTTGTTTTATAGAATTAAGAAAAAAATATGTTTCTCGATATTGGTGTCGGAATTTTAATTTCAATTATTGTTAGTTATATTTTTAATATAGATTTTTCTATATGGCTAATCATTTTTGGTATTATTTGCACCCTTTTGCCAGATGCGGATTTTATATATTTTTATCCTAAAAGACATGATACAAAATATGATCATAAACATCGTGATTTAATTCATTACCCATTGCTATATTTGCCAATTGGAACAATTTTAATTTTGGTAATTTTTGGAAAAATATGGGCAATTGTCTTCTTTGTGGCTTCATTCCTACATTTTTTACATGACAGTGTTGGAATTGGATGGGGTATAAAATGGCTTTATCCATTTACGAAAAATAACTATTCGTTTTTTTATTTGTATTCAAGAATTAAAAAAAGAGGAAGACGAAAGTTTGTATTTATTTTTAATGAAAAAAATCTTCCTGAATTAGTTGCTAAGCATGGTGATCCTAATTGGGTAGAAAATATTTATTACAAATGGCATCCAATTGCCCAGGTTGAATTCGGAGTTTTTATAGTATCTTTAATTATTTTATATTTTTATGTCAAATAAACTAAAATTTCCGAAAGATTTTTTGTGGGGAACAGCGACTAGCTCTCATCAAGTTGAAGGAAACTGCAAGAATAATTGGACTGTTTGGGAAAAAGAAAATGCCAAGCGTTTGGCGAGTGAAGCAAAAGATAAATGGCAAGATTGGCAACAGGAAAAATTTCCTGAAATGTTTGATCCACAAAATTATATTTCTGGTCGAGCGTGCGATCACTATAAACGATATGAAGAAGATTTTGATTTAGCTGAGGAGATGGGAAATAATGCTCATCGTTTTTCTCTTGAATGGAGTAGAATTGAACCGGAAGAAGGAAAATTTGATAAAAAAGAAATAGAGCATTACAGGCAAGTAATTTTAGCTTTACGAAAAAGGGGAATCGAACCATTTATAACACTTTGGCACTGGACTGATCCCGTATGGTTTCAAAATTTTGGTGGTTGGACAAATAAAAAATCAGTTGCTTATTTTGAAAGATTTACTAAAAAAATAGTTGAATCACTTAAAAACGATGTTAAATTTTGGATTGTAGTAAATGAACCAAATGTTGGTTTGGGATTTGGACATTTCTTAGGATCTCAGCCTCCAGGAAAAAAAGGTCCAATTAATTTTTTGAAAGCTTATTTTAATCTTCTGAAAGCTTATAAAAAATCATATTTGGTAATTCATGAAATAGATAAGAAGGCACAAGTAGGTTTTGCACATAGTTTTGCCCCATATGAATCGGATATTTTTTGGCCAATTGGGAAATTGATTATTTTTATTGGTGAATATTTTAGTAAATATTTTGTTCGAAAAAATGAAGGACATTTTGATTTTATTGGATGCAATTATTATTTACGTCATGTAGTTTCTTTGAAGAAAAAAACTTTTTTAAAAGAAAATATTAGCGATTTAGGTTGGGAGATTTATTCCAAGGGAATATATGATACCCTAATAAGATTGAAAAAATATAATTTACCAGTGTATATTACTGAAAACGGAATAGCGGATGCAACGGATGAAAAGAGAGGAAAATTTATAAAAGATCATTTGCGATTTATTCATCAAGCTATTCTGGAAGACATTGATGTCCGAGGGTATTTTCATTGGTCGTTTATGGATAATTTTGAATTCCCAGATACTAGAGGTTTTTGGCCTCGCTTTGGACTAATCGAAATTGATTTCAAAACGCTTGAGCGAAAACCTAGAAAGAGTTTTTATGAATATGCGAAAATTTGCAAGAGTAATGAAATTGAAATTTGACGGTATTTTTGATTGTGGTAAAATATCTTTATGAATGAAGAAAATAAAAATTTAATAGAAGAGGTTAAGAAGCATTTTGATGTAAAAACGGAAGAAGCTAAAAAGCATTTCGACCTTAAAACAGAAGAAACTAAAAGGCACTTTGATATTGTTGCTGAAGAACTCAAGAGTCAATTTAAAGTTTTTGGAGAACAGTTGGCAACTGTTTCAGAAGATGTGACGATGCTAAAAGAGGATATGGATTATGTAAAATCTACTCTAAATAATAATAGGGATAGATTCAGAGAGGTTGATGAAATGACAACTAATCACGAAAAGCGCCTAATTAAGCTGGAAAAAATGTCTTTAGCGAAGGCATAAAATCTAGCTATTGACAGGATTTGTAAAGTTGTTTAATATAGATAGTACGAGTTGCAGTATGCGAAAAGCGCACTACGAATGCGCACATGCGAATAACATACAATAATTATTAAGTCCAAAAAGGCACAATAATTTAACTCAAAAAATTACTTTAAAATTCGGGTGAAACAAAGATACATCTTTGTGCATTATTCTATTTGTGCGTGAAGATGTGTTTTTTGTTCCTGTCGCATTGACAGGTAAGCACAAGACAAGAACTTTAACAATTTAATTAATCACAATTTTTTGCGATTAGTCCTCGTCCTGTCGCTTTCGGGCGATGGGGCAACAATTGAGTCTATTCAAATAAAAGAAATTTTTTCTTTATATATTTAGAAGTAAAATTCTAAACATTTTTTGAGAGTTTGATCCTGGCTCAGGATGAACGCTGGCGGCGTGGATAAGGCATGCAAGTCGAATGTGTGTTTCACTTTGTTCAACACGCATAGACACGAAATTGACGAATATAAAACTAAGTTAACAAAATATTGGTTAGTTAAATTTAGTGGCTTATTAGTTTTTTAGTGTTTGTGTGATGAGTGAAGCGAAACACACATGGCAAACGGGTTAGTAATACATAGGAACGTACCCTCAAGTCGTGAATAATCCAGAGAAATCTGGAATAATACACGATAATCTCTACGGAGTAAAGATTTATCGCTTGAGGAGCGGCCTGTGTCCTATCAGCTAGTTGGTAAGGTAATGGCTTACCAAGGCTATGACGGGTAGGGGGCGTGAGAGCGTGATCCCCAACATTGGAACTGAGACACTGTCCAAACACCTACGGGTGGCTGCAGTCGAGAATATTCCACAATGGGCGAAAGCCTGATGGAGCGACGCCGCGTGCGGGAAGAAGACCCTTGGGTTGTAAACCGCTTTTGTAAGGGAAGAATCCCACACCTTTTGGTTTTTTTTGATATGAAAAAATTCAAA
>JBAZSS010000020.1:0-20444 GCA_041662285.1 Parcubacteria group bacterium | reverse complement strand
TTTCCCCAACTAAGAATTAGGATTAACTAACCCAAACAGTTGAGGATATATAGTAAGATAGGAAAGTTAGTCAGGCGGGTATCGTATAGTGGCTATTACACTAGGTTGCCAATCTAGCGATACGGGTTCGATTCCCGTTACCCGCTCAAAATTAAAAAACAATCCTGATGGATTGTTTTTTTGTATTAAGAATTTCCACCTAAGTTCTTTTTTTGAAAGTAATTTTATAGACCGGTTCGTATTCGTTTTGGTTTTGATCTTTAATCGAAATAGTTTTGCCATCCATGAGAGTGGTCATGGCGACATCGGTGAGCATTTCTTGCAGTTCATCAATTTTACTTTTGATGTCTTCAAATCGTTGATAACGGGCGCCCATTTGACCTTGGACAGTTGTTTCGATTTGTTTTTTCTTTTCGCGTAAGACCTTAGCCTCTTCCACCGTTTCTTCATAATGATCCGTACCCTCAAGTGCATCTTTATATTCCTTCCTAATTTCTTTTTGTTCAATTTTTAGTGTCTCAATTTCGTTGAAAATTTCTTGGATGTCTCGCATGTGTTTTATATTTTAAGAATAACAAGATTAATTTTAGCATAGATTGAAAACAACGGCAATATTGCCTCATGGGACTAAATACAACTTTTGTGGTAAAATAAAACTCCCAGATGCATTGTATGATAAAAGCAGGATAGTTTTATGTATTGGAGAAAAAATAAATTTAATAATGATTATTATAGTGCAGAAAAAGAAGCGTATTTTTGGTTTTATCTCAAAACTAAAAAAATTGGAACTATATTGGGGGCGATTATCCTTTTGCTTCCGGCAGTAGTGCTTATTTTTTTAGTTTTGAAAAAAATGGATCAAATTGCAAAAATTGAGCCAGTTCTGGTGGTTATGCCAAAAAAAATAAAAGAAATTCCCAAGGAAGAATTGCCTAGACCAAAATATGAATATGTTTATAAACCAGGACCAATTTCGATGGATAAGATAAGGAATCAAGGTTGTGTGGCGGATGGAATTCTTTCGGAATATGGCGGAGACACCAAGAGTGCTGTAGCAATGATTAATCGCTCAAATTGCATGTATCTTCATCGCGCGTTGGAAACTTGGGTGGACGCGCCTGACTTTCAAAAAGCCACGGAGATTATGGAAAAAATAAAAAAACCAGGGATAATTTATGGCATGTTTATCGCGGAAGCAATTAGAACTGGCGAGCGTTCTTTCGAGGATAATGGAAAAGAGTTTGATTTTTCTGATATGTGTCGAAACGGTTCAAAAAACATTTGGGGAGAGCATACTTGCAAACCAAGTATCAGCGAAAAAGAATATCGTGAATATATAAAACATATAACTCATGAAGCAATGGATATTGGAATTCAAAGTTTTCTTTTTGGTCAAATTTATTTTCAAGATAGTGCCAATTTGGAGAAATCAAAAATGATAAGCGTTTTAGATGATATGAGAGGTTATGCCAAGGAAAAGGGGATTGAAATTGTGATTGGAGCGCAAACTGGTAATATCACAGATGAAAAATATCTGCGAATGTTTGATTATATTGAAGGTGGGGTGGGAATTGGCGATGATGGGATAATTGAAGATGGTCCTTGTTGGAGTCATTTGGAAAGTTGTTGGGCCCTTCTTTGGCATGAAAAATATGCTTCCAAGGCGAATAATGTCTTATTGCATTTGGACTGGAGTGGGTTACTTTTTGATGATATGAGCGTATATGCTCGAATGGATAGAGATAAAAGAGCTAAAACGCTAAAAGAACTTTATAGTTATTTCACCTCGCGCAATATGGGATTTCTAATGCCGATGATGGCGACGCTCAACAAAGACAATGGGGGATGCTATGGCCCAAAAAGAAGATCCTATAGTGCTAGCAATAAATATACTTGCCAAGATGAGGACATAATTAATTCTATTTTAGCTGGCAAGAAATAGGCCTTAAATAAGCCAAAACGCAAAAATAAGTCCGATGGGCTTTTTTTGTTTTGTCTAAGCCTAAAAAAGTTTAGCTAAAAATATAAATGGCTTATATAAGCCTAAAATGTATTTATGGCTATTGACGATACGCCGATAGTCTGGTATACTCTTAAGTCTATTGAATAAGTTCCATAAAAACTTTTTCAATCGGCCTAGAGTAGATTTTTAATAATTTAAAACAATCGTAAATGCGTATCATTAGTGTATATTTCGCACTTCTAGTCGCTATCGTCATCATTTTTTCAAATGTGGCAGTGGCAGCTGAAGGAGAAGAATCTAATGAAACAAAAACAAACTTAGCTGTTTTTTCTCAAAGCAACATTCTACTAGCTTATGATGATAATAAGTTTGAAGGATTCAAAAAAGAGAAAGAACCGCAAAAAACTGAGGAAGAGTTGAAAAGAGAAAAAGCCCTAGAAAGATATGCCGAAAAAAGAAAAAAAGCGGTGTATCCAAAAGGAAAATTTACTATCAACGCTTCGGCCTATACTGCCGCAGCTGATGAATGTGGTAAGTCTGATGGAATCACAGCTTCAGGGCTCAAAGTCAAAGAAAAAGAAACTATCGCTTGTCCACCACAATTTCCAATGGGAACTAAAATCAGAATTTCTGATATGGGAACATATATCTGTCAGGATCGTGGGGGCGCGATCAAAGGTAATCATATAGACATCTATATGGAAACCAAAAAAGAAGCTTTTGCTTTTGGCAGACGTAATCTAGAAGCAGAAGTGATACTTTAAACACGAATAGACACAAATTTAGGCACGAATAATCACGAATAGAAAGAAAGAAGCAAAAACCCTTTTCGCAAGAGAAGGGTTTTTGTTATAACTTTCTTTACTTTTTCTTTCGAGCCAATAAAATATTCTCCCCTTACTTTTCTTTGCCTCAAAGAAAAGTAACAAAAGAAAGTGGCCACCCTAATAAAATAAAGAAATAAATTTTCGATTTTATCGCTAAATTTACTAACTCCCTTTAGGCGCAGAATGAGTAAATTTTTAACGCCCGCCTGCTTCGTAATGCTAGCCAAATAACAAATTGGGGTTTTATAAGATTATAATTGCTTTATAATATCTCAACTTACTTTTAGTGGCGAAGCATTGCGGGCAGGCTCCAAAATCTCAATTTACCTGCCTGCCGGTAGGCAGGTAATTCTTTATTTTATGGGGTGGGGAAAATGCAAAATACTAAATTCAAAAATGGTTGCAGAAAAGTTGAGCTTTGGGGTGGAGCCTAAACTTTTCGAAAAGCTCAACTTTGGAACCATCTGTTGACTGTAGATATAGCCTTTGATACTATAGAGCATAGTTATGGTCGCGTGGTCTGGCTACGCCAGATCTGGCGTAGCCAGACCGAATCCTCCTATAATCTAATGTTTATCTTATGTATTATGTTTATGTTTTGCAGAGTAAAAAAGACAAAAATATTTATATAGGATACTCGACGGATTTAAGGAAAAGATTTGAAGATCATAATAAAGGGACGGTAAAATCAACTAAATCTCGAGTGCCTTTTATTCTAGTTTATTACGAGGCCTATAAAGGCAAGAAAGATGCTACAGAAAGAGAATATTTTTTAAAAACTCATCAACAAAGAGATTTATTGAAAAAAAGATTAAAATATTCTTTAGAAAAATAATATTTGGTCCGATGGCCGAGCGGTTAGGCAAGGGTCTGCAAAACCCTGTACGGCGGTTCAATTCCGCCTCGGACCTCAAGAGGAAAAAAGGTTAGTATGTCTGGCTACGCCAGATCTGGCGTAGCCAGACAAAACCCTTTACTCCGGTTCTCTGGCTATGCCAGATAAAAAGTCCGGACGCGACCTCAAAAAAAATCATCTGCCCGGGTGGTGAAATTGGTATCCACAAAGGACTTAAAATCCTTCGAGAGAAATCTCATGCGAGTTCGAGTCTCGCCCCGGGCACAAAAAGTTTTTTAATCAGCAAGGCAAAGCGGGCACGGTAAAATCCCTCGATCGAAAGATCGTGCGAGTTCCCTGCCTGCCGGCAGGCAGGGAGTCTCGCTCTGGGCACAAATAAATCTCTTTTGCAATATAAGCAAAGGAGATTTTGTTTATATGAAAAAGATGTTATAATATGGGCGATAATTTATAAAGTTCAAATATTATGGAACAAAACAAAAAAACAATTTTGAAAATTTTTGAAGAAAATGAAAAAGACATTAGCCGGCTTTATCGAATTTATTCTCAAAAAATTCAAGGCCACAAAAAATTTTGGGAAGGACTTTCCAAGGAAGAGATTGGACATTCTTTGGAAATTGCTAAAATAAGTCAGAATAAAAAACTTGGGCTAGTTGAAGAAAATAGTTTTTCTCGGGGAATTGTCAAATATGTCAGTGATTTTGTGAACGAGCAAATTGAAATAGCTAAAAAAGAAAAATTATCTCATCTTAGCGCGATTAATGTTGCGCTACGCATTGAACAGTCAATGTTAGAGAGAAAATGTTTTGAAATTTTTATCCCAGCGCAAGACAAATTGAAAGATGTTTTGGAAAAACTCAACAAAGAAACAGAAAAACATGTCGGAGTACTTCAGAAAGAATTGAAAAAATATAGCAAGAAATAATTTTTATTTTTCTCGCTCAATCTTTTCCAAAACCTTCGGAATTTTTTTGAAATCTTGAATTAGAGTTTCGCGCATTCCTCCGTTGTAGAGCGCAGCTGCTGGATGATAGAGTGTGTAGAAATTTTGCTTGCCAATTTCTGGAATTGTTTTTATGACCAGTGTTCCGTGCATTTGGGAAATCTTCTGGTTATGAAGAAATCTTTCCATGGAATGACGACCAAGGGTGACAATTAATTTTGGTTGGATTATTTTTATTTGCTCCAAAAGCCATGGCCAGCAAGCAAGAGCTTCTGCGGGAGACGGATCTCGATTCTCTGGCGGACGGCATTTCACCACATTGGCAATGTAGACGTCTTCGCGTTTTAGTTTGATAATTGCCAACATTTCATCTAGAAATTTCCCGGCCGATCCAACAAAAGGACGACCAAGATCATCTTCTTTTTTTCCGGGGCCTTCGCCGATGAACAAAATTTTAGCGTTAGCCGATCCTTCGCCTGGTACGACTTGCTGACAAGTTGCGCGTAAAGCACACTTTTGGCAAGCGAGCATTTTTTTATTTAATTTTTCAAGAAGGATTTGTTTGGACATAATTTTTTTTATTCTTACTTTTTTCCGTAAACTTAGCCTTACTTTTTCTTTCCGCAAGAAAAAGTAACAAAAAGAACTCTCAGCCGAGCTTTGTCTCCGACAAATTTTCAATTTTTTCGCTAAAATTACTAACTCCCATTAGGCTCAGATGAGTAATTTCTTAACGCGAAAAAGTTTCAATTTGTACCGTCGCCAAAGCGGGCTGAATTTAAATACAAAATACAAAAAATTTCAATACTATATTTATTTCAGTTCGTGTATCCTGACTAGTTCAAATTTGTCCGTGTCGGTTTCCCAGACGGCGAAGGTGGGTGGATATATTTCGCCGGCAGTTGTGCCGGGATTGAGAAGAGTACATTCTTTTTGATTGGCGTCGGCTTTGAATTTTTCAACCCAGGGTTTGTGAGTGTGGCCATAAAAAACGAAATCATATTTCCCGGTTCGCGCGAGTCCCTTGGCTTCCTCAGGATAGTGAACAAAAGCCACATTCTTTTTTTCAATGATTGCTTCTCCGAATTTTTTGAAAATATAGGTGTTTCGATATTTCTTTTCATCTGCCAAATCACGCAAATCATCATAATCAGCGTTGCCATAAGTATAGAGAATATTTCCCGAAAAATTATCATTCATAAAATCCAAAGTTTCTTTTGAGGCTAAATCCCCACAACAAATTATCGTCTCGATTTTTTTGTCAGCGCAAAAATCCAAAACCTTTTGGAGGTTTACTTCATTGTTGTGGATATCGGAGGTGATTGCGATTTTTGACATGGTTTTTATTTCCGTACTTTTTCTTTGGTTAATTTCCAAACTAAATTAAATATTTGTTTCATTACATCAGCGATATCTGGATTTTCAATCAGAACTCCTTGAATATATCTATGAGAAATAATTTGAACAAAGTCATCATAAACTTCTATGGAAATGTTGCTGGAATAGTTTCTTTCTGATAAGGCTTTCATTTCTATTCCAAGTTTCTTGATAATATTTATATCAAGATATTTTTGAATTGAGGGGTGTTTAGTTGTAATGTATTTTCTTTTGATTTTATTTTCTCCATATTCTTCATTTAAATCAAGCCAATATTTTTGCAAAATTTGCGGGGTATCTTTTTGATGGGCGTAGAAAGCGATAAAATTTCGATCGCTTTCTTTTTTTTGATGCATATTTTTTAGCAACTTTTGATACATTTCTTTTATCCCCTCAATTTTTTCGTAATAAGAAATATTAGCTTTTTCGTCGCTCTTTTTTTGAATAGCTAAAAGCTCAGGAAGCATTTCTTCTGCGTCCGAAAGTTTTTCTCTGGCTAAGGATATGCATTCTCTTGGAGATTTTGCCATGAAAATATGTTTTTCTTTTTGAGGAATCTTCAGAACAAATCCCTTAGCTACTAAATTATCCAAAACAACATAGGCAGTTGGTTTTTTGAGTCCACTTCTAGTCGCCACTGTATAGGCGGTGGCTTTTTCTAATGATAAAAGAGCTAGATACACTCTAGCTTCTTTTTCATTGAGTCCCAAATTGATTAATGCTTCGGTAAGTTCCATACCTGTATATTATCAGATATAGAAAAATAGTCAATAATTTTGATGAATAAAATTTACGTGTAATTTTATTCTTTATATAAGCCAAATATAGATAATTAAGTTATTTATAAAAATTGATTAAATAAAATTTAACTGTAATGATTATTGTATAACTGTTATTTAACAATAAAATGATAACCTGAGGGAGATTGATATAATGACTGAATATACCAAATATTCTTCAATGGATTACTGGTTTTCATATGTTCTTGGAAATCAAAGAAAAGAAATTATCGAAAAAATGTATGAGGCTTTAAGCACAGAAATCCCCAAGATAGTGTCTATAGTTGGCGAAAGAAATTGCAATTTGCAATGTCAACATTGCATTTTTCAAAAAGAACAATCCAGCGAGAGTATCTCAAGAGCGAATGGTCTTGCAGAAGCAGTGCGGACAATAGTCAAACAAATGGAGCCAAATTTGGTCGTTGTTCATGAAGGTCGAATTTTTAGACCCGCGCACTTGGAATGGCTTCAGGCGATTCGTAAAATAAGATCGGATAGCAGAATTGGAATAATCGATAACGGATCGTATTTGCGAAATATTGATCAGATAGAGCTATCCGGCTTTAGGTTTAATTGGATTGACATTTCAATTGATGGTCCAAGGGATATGCATAATAGTCAAAGAAATTCCAAAGCTTCTTTCGCTCAGGCCTTAGCGGGAATAAAAAATGCTTATAGAATTTTATCTACAGATGGAGAAGTAAATTCTTTATTCACACTTACACAAATAAATCATAAATCTATATTGAAAGCATATGAAATACTTCCTGATGAGATAAAACAGTGGCACATAACGACTCTTACACCAGCCAGACCAGAAATTAAATATCTAGCATTAACAGAAGACGAGTTTTTTGTAAGTTGGGATCAAATATGTCAAGCAAATCTAAAGCATCTCATATTTTTTCGTTCGTATGTTGTGGATGATTTGTTGAAAATTGCAAAAGCAACAGGTAAAGCAAATTTTCTTAGGGCTTTTCAAAATGCGAAAGTGGATTTTTCATCGATAAGTTTTGAAGTTGATGGAGTTCAAGTGGTCTATTATCCACAATCAGTTAGTACGGCCGAAACATTTTTACTGGATGCTGATGCTTATTATCGTGTTCCGTATTCTATCGCATACACTTTGGATGAATTAAATAGAGGAGTTTCACGGCACGGTGAGAATTTGGAAAAATATGTCATCGGCAAAGTCGATGCTTCAAGCTCATTGAAATCGCTTTACGAAAAGGGTGTTGCTCAATGGAAGAATAAT
This sequence comes from Parcubacteria group bacterium, assembly GCA_041662285.1. Lineage (GTDB taxonomy): Bacteria > Patescibacteriota > Minisyncoccia > Moranbacterales > UBA2206 > UBA2206. The sequence goes on along the minus strand of JBAZSS010000020.1, from coordinate 12,444 downwards.
TTTGCCAAGGAGGCGCTCAAAAAAGAGGTTTTGATCTTTAAGCAAATTAAGACACTATAAGAAAGGGGGTGAGAATATGTCTGGTGCAAACACGGGCTCTGCTGGAACCCAACAAAATCCACGGCCGGCAAAGCCAATAAAAAGGAAAAAAACAAAAAAATAAAACAAAGCCGGCAGGCACCCATCGTGGTGCCTGCCGGTTTTTATTTTGGGAAAGTTTTTATGATGCGATATTATTAGCAAAAGTGTTAACAAATATGTATCATTAAAATAATTTATGATAATCAATATTGTGCATATGCATAGAAAGTGATTATAATCTAAAATACTTTTTTATTTTTTCTTCGTGCAGAAGTTTTTCGACGGTGAGAATTTCAATGTGTTTTTGCACTTGGAAAATTTCTGCCACAAAAAGGATCTCATCCTCGCATTCATAAGGACAAATCCAAACGCTTTTTTGTATTTGATAGAATCCAAGATCTTTTATTTTGTTTCGCAGAGCGTTTCGTGCTTGATTATATATCTGGGGTTTGGTTGGAATATCAAAAATCAAAACTCGCCATTTGCCGTCCCACCTTTTTGGTTTTGATAATTTCATATTTTCAAAATAAAAATCCTTGATGCGCTTTTGACCTTTATTAGTTAGTTGAACTTTAATTTTGCCATTTTTTTCATGGATAATTTTAATTAGCTTTCTTTGTTTTAGATTATTATAGGCAGTTTTTATTTGTTTCGGAGAATATTTTTTGTGTTTTTCAAAACTTTTTACGGCGGAAATTATACCTGGTGCAGTCGCACCTGCCATGAGAAGTGGCCCTGCCAAAAGAGTGGCTAACAAAAATTTCCCTGCTGTTGCCGGAATGCTATCATTGTACAGAAATTTTTCTTCAAATAATTCCTTGGCGGATAATTTATTTTTTGTCATAAAATTATTTAATCAAAATTGTGCATATGCATAAAAGTTGATTACGATTATATTTATTTATATTTAAAGTTTCTTATGTTAGATATCAGATATTGATAGTACTAATATATCATAATAATCACATTTGTGCATATGCATAGAAAGTGATTATTTATAATATTGATAGTATTTTAGTATTAGGTGGGTATAATATTTAAATTTTTGTAATGTAAAAGAGAAGAAAAATAAAAAATAAAAAAACAGGAATCTATTAGTACCACTGTCGGTTTTTATTTTCTCAATTTTGTTTATTGCTTCGCCCAATAATCTAGGTCATCTTCTTCTTTTTTTATTTCCTCATCGCTTTTATTTTTATTATCAAAATTCATATCGCCATAAGGTTTGCTGATATTCCAGAGGAGTTCGTAGAGGATTTTGATTGTGCTGGTGTATTCTTCGCTTTCAATGATAAAGCCAAAACCTTCTTTTCGAGAGCTAAGAACGGCGACTTTGTTATCCCAAATGCCGATAGCATTAGAAATGTTTAGTCCATGCGGAGCGAATCGGATTTTTCGGTAGGTTTTTTCAAAAGTTGTCGGGTCATAATATTTGTATGAATCAAAATGTTGATCAGTCACCAAGATTGAGCGGATCCAATATTTGTCTTTAGCACGTCTTTCAATTATCCCTTCCAAAAAATCTTTTCCCACTGATTCGGCAATAGAGCGGATGGGAGAAATCCAACTAGCTTCTTTTTTTACTGTTTCTAAAGATAAATTATGAATTTGACGCAAACCCTCCTGGCCTTCATAGTAGGTTATTTTTGGTTTAGTTGCTCCGGTGTTATTGAGGATTTTTAGTTCTGGTAGGATTTGATTCAAAAGCTGTTCTTTTTCTTTGATGCTATGCTTGAGTTTCTCCGGATCAGAAGCGACATAAAGCTTTCTTTTACCCTTAATTGATTCGGTGATAAGCCCCATCGGTTCAAGCTTTTTAAGCATTTCATAGACCGTACTGCGTTTTATCCCTGATTTTTGGGCTAAATCATGAATGTTTGTTGCCCCAAGTTCAAGAGCGGCCAGATAAACCTTAGCCTCTTTTTCTTCTAATCCTATCGATTTTAGGTTATTTTCTAGACTCATAATTGACTCCATTATAGCAAATGACGAGGAAATTGTCAATACTTTTAGTGTATAAATACTTTATATAAAGCAAAAAATGTCGTGAATTGATAAAATAGCACAAGATTATTGACATTTAGCTAAATTTAGTGTACAATAAGCTGTTAAGATAAAAAAAACGAGAGAACATTAAAAAATAAATAATTCAGAAAAAGGAGAGAGAAAATGAACATAATTGTCATTGACTTTAACGGTAAAATCAGCTTGTCTATGAGTTATCCCTATTGCAATAGCGTGGAAGAAATACAAGAAGAAATTGAAAGCACGGGATCTTTAGAGGAAAAAGTTATTGGTCTAATTAAATTATCCGATGATGACCCACTTGGAAATCTTTTTTCTTCTTTATGTGGATTCGGCGGGGACGGAGATGAGGATTCTTTTCTATGTGTGTTTGAGGAATTTCTGACAAAAATTTTCCAGCTGGGAAAAGAAATAGGGGAAAGGGAAAATAAAAAATGATTGAAATAATTGAAATAATGTTCAAATCAAAGAATCAGGCAATGACTATTTTTTTGCTCTTTACTTCTATCCCCATCCTTATTCTTTTTGGGACATTCTTCTTGAGTATTTTGGAAGGTCTTCAAGAAATAATTTTAGCTCTTATCAGGAGGAAGCAAGAAATAAGGGTGCTTGTTGTCAAAGACGAATCTTTAATTAAAGAGTATCTAAAAAACACGGATATTCCGTTAATTAAAGAAGATATTAAAAATCTTTTAATTTACAAAAAATAAGGAGGTGGTTATGTCATTTAGAAGACATATCATACTAGAGTTTGAAATTTTTATTGGGGCAGAGGAATATTTAGAGGATATTAATTTGCCGGAACCTCTAATAAGCTTCTTTGTATTTTTAATGAGGATTATGGAGGTAGTATTTATCTTCGTAGGTGGATTTTTGTCAATCATTTTCTTTTCAGGGTTAACATTTGCACTTGCATGGATGATCAGTAAATTAATTGCAGGATAAACAACTCGGCAGGCGCCCATCGTGGTGCCTGCCGGTTTTTATTTTACATCAAAATATTTTCTGTGTTGTTCCTATCGCGTTCCCACATTTTTGGATTATTTATGATATATTCGCGAATTTTGTTTAATTCGGTTTCGTTTCGGATGATGCGGTCGTGGAAAGATTATTTATCGCGGAATTTTTTTAGAAGATTTATATCATCCAAAACGCGATCATGCTGGGTTTCCAAAATCATATCGATATTATTTTTCTTGGCAAAAACGACAATATTTTGGAATGCTTCTTGGCCAATCAAACCTTCGCCGATGTGGGCGTGGCGGTCTTTTTTGGAATTGCACTCAGTGAGGCTGTCGTTGGCGTGGAATAGTTTTATAGTTTCAAGACCAATTTCTTTGTCAATTCTGGCTAGGGTTTTTTTGAAATCTCGCCAATCGTAACCGGAAGCGAAAGAATGTTGGGTGTCGAGACAAATGCCGGCGATAGACTTTGAATTGACACCTTTAATAATTTGCGAAAGTTCTGATAAATCATCGCCAATTATTTCACCAGCGCCGGCGCTGTTTTCCAGAATTAATTTAGTTTTTCCGTTGTATCCTTCAAGAGTTTTTTTGAGCATCTCAATAGTTTTTTCGATAGCTTCTTTTTGGCCTAGATCTTTGGCGGTGCCAAGATGAGTCATGACGTATTTCGCACCGAGTAGATTTCCTCGTTCCAATTCATCTCGCACTACACTAACGGACCCATAACGAATGCGATTATTCTCTGAGGCAAAGTTGATATAGTATGGTGTATGAATATAAAAATTTTCTAGTGAATATTTTTTCAGTTCTGTTTTGAATTTTTCAATAACTTCTGGGGTGAGTTCTGGCGCTTTTCCGCCTTGCGGAGAACGAGAGAAAATTTGAAAACATTCGCAACCTAAATCAGAAGCTCTTTTGGGGGCTTCAAAAATTCCGCCGGCGATTGAAATGTGACAACCGATGTTCATGAGATTATTTTAGCATATTTAGTAGGCTCTTCGCCATTTTTTTCCCAAAAAACTTAGCCTTACTTTTTCTTTCCGCAAGAAAAAACTCCTCTTACTTTTCTTTGCCTCAAAGAAAAGTAACAAAAGAAAGCGGCCACCCTAATAAAATAAAGAAATAAATTTTCGATTTTTTCGCTAAAATTCCTAGTCCCAATGAGTACATCGGGAGAAGATGAGGAATTTCTTAACGCTCCAAAATCTCAATTTATAATTCTTTATTTTATGGGGTGGGGAAAAATGCAAAAATAAATACAAAATACTAAACCACTTGCCATCCACTTTCAGTTTCAACTATTTTGCCTTTGATTTCAAAGCCAGATGCGAGGCGGTGGCCGCCACCACCAAACATAGCTGCGATGCGGGAGACATCGACGCCTTTATATTCTTCAGAGCGAAGACTGCCTTTGATTATCCCATCATTTCGTTCGGAAAGAATTAGGGCGAATTTTGTTCCTGGGACGGTGTTAAGAATTCCAGAAACTTGAGCGATGTCGTCGGCTGTGGCGCCGCAATCGTCCATTTCTTTTTGAGTGAGAACTGAAACGATCATTCCGTTTTCTGGATTGATCTTGGCTTTCTCAAAGGCCCTGCCCCACAGTTTCAAGGTAGAAATATTTTTATTAGAAAAAGCAATGTTAATTATTTTGGTAATGGGCGCGCCATTTTTCATTAAGTTCGAAGCAATTTCCATCACGCGCACTGTGGTGTTAGAATGCTGAAACATTCCAGTGTCGCCCAAAATTCCTAGGAGCAAGAAAGTGGAAATGTTTCGGGTTAGTTTAATTTTATTAAATTCCAAAAAATCATAAATGATTTCGCAAACAGAAGAATATGTTGGGTCGATGACATTGATGTCGCCTTTAATTGTGATATCAGGATGATGATCCAAAATTGCAATTATTTGATTTTCTAAGAATTCATTCTTAACTTTTTGAAAACCTCGCTCAACGCTGTCAACGGCAATCACAAGATTATATTTTTTGAGATCCAGTGTGGCGGGAAAATGAAAATAATTATCAGAAAGACTTCGAAGATACTCCGGATAGGGGTCAAAGCAAGCGATATCAACATTCTTTCCAAGACTTTTGATATATTCGCGTAAAGCCAAAACAGAACCAACTGTATCGGAGTCTGGACGAGAATGCGCAAAAAGAAGAATATCTTGAGATTCTTTGATGACGAAGTTTAGCGTATTAAACTGTTGAGCATATTTGGACATAATGTCTGAACCACTGATTATCACTGATTTACACATGAACACACCTGAATTAAAAATTCAGTGAAATCAGAATAATCATGTGTTAACCCGCCTGCCGGCGAGGCAGGTCAGTGGTTCTGATTTATTTTATCTCTTTTAGTATTTTTTCTATCTTATCCGCCTCAGCCTCGGTCATATCCAACCGAAATTCAATTTTTGGAAGCGGACGCATATGGAGTTTTTTGTTGAGTTTACCCTGAATTTGAAAGACTTCCTTTTCCAGTGTTTTCATGGCATAGGAAATTTCTTTCTCTGGGAAAACACTAACAAACACTCGAGTATAGCGAAGATCAGAAGTGGTGTCAACCTTGGCGATGGTAATAAAAACCCCGTCTTTCAAAGAGAGGTTTTTGAGAATAATATCGCCAACGTGATTTTTCACAAGTTCATTTATTTTATATATTCTATCGCTCATAATTCTCATTTACGAACTACGAAATAAGCGAAATACGAAACATTCAGGCTAGTATTTTTCGTACTTTCGTATTTAGTATTTTTTTCGTAGTTCGTAAAAATTACAATGTTCTTTGTTTTATCTCTTCCTTATAACTCAAAAGAATGTCGCCTTCTTTGATTTTAGTGTTGCCTAAAAAGGTTATGCCACATTCTTTGCCAGAAACACATTCATCGACGTTGACTTTGTTTTCTTGCAAGTTGTTTAATTTCCCCTTGCCAATAACATCTTCGCCTCGCATAACTTCAATGAGTGAACTATTGACCATTTTACCATTAGTAATTTTGCCACCAATAATCATATCGCCTTTGCCAGTTTTGAAAAGTGCCAGTACTTTCATTTTTCCAAAATCAGTTCGTTCGATGATTGGTGGAAGCATAGCGACAAGCTTGCTTTTGACATCTTCTACGAGTTCATAAATAATTTTGTAGTTTTTGATTTCTACGCCAGCAGTCTCAGCCATTCTTTTGGCGACAGGAGTTGTTTCTACGCTAAAGCCATAAATAATTGCGCCAGAAGTTCCTGCCAAGCGAACATCAGATTCAGTAATATTGCCAACTCCAGTCGCGATATAATCAATAGCGACTTCTTCGGATTTTATCTCACCTAAAATTTGACCAAGCGCTTCCAAAGATCCTTGCACATCAGATTTCAAAATTACATTCAATCGTTTTATTTTCTCCGAAGCAATTACGCGCATCATTTTTTGCGCGCTGAAAGCTTCTCCTTCAGAATTTTGCAAAAGTCCGCCTTGAGAATGAGATTTGCTTTGGGATTTTTCTGGAGCAACTTGCAAAATATCATTGGAATTTGGTGAAGAGTGAAGACCGATGATGCTCACGGGTGTGCCTGGGACAGCTTCACTGATACGCAGACCTTTGAAATCTTCAATTCTTTTTATCCGGCCGAAACTTGCACCAGCGATGACATCCTGACCTTCTTTGAGTGTGCCAGTTTTGACTAATACTGTCGCAACCGGACCTTTTTGGGGATCAAGATGTGATTCCAAAATAATTCCCAAGGGATCACGTTTGAAATTAGCTTTGAAATCTTCCACCTCAGCAATAAGAAGTATGTTTTCCAAAAGATCATCGATGCCAATGTTTTGTTTAGCACTAATTTTGGCCGAAAGAACTTGTCCACCCCATTCTTCCAAAACTATTCCAGCATCAGCCAATTCTTGTTTAACTCTTTGAATATTTATTCCCGGTTTATCAATTTTGTTGATGGCTACCACAGTCGGAATTTTCTTAGCCAGAAGATATTCGATAACTTCTTTGGTTTGTGGACGTACTCCGTCATCGGCGGCCACGACAAGTACAGCGATATCAGCAATACTCACTCCGCGTTCACGCATAGCGCTGAAAGCTTCATGTCCTGGGGTGTCAACAAAAGTGATAAGCTGACCTTTTTTCTTGACTTGGTAGGCGCTGATATGTTGAGTAATTCCACCAGATTCTTTGGCCGCGACATTGGCTTTTCGAATAGTATCTAAAAGAGTTGTTTTGCCGTGGTCAACATGTCCTAATATTGTGACAATTGGTGGTCGACTTTTCAAGTTTTCTCCAGATTCTTTTTCTTTCTTCATTTCTTCGTTTAATTTTTCAATCGTCATGCCTTCGCCGGTTTCAATTAATTCCTCGGAAACTTCAAAACCTAAATCAGAAGCGATAATTGAGGCAGTTTCAAAATCAATCTTTTCATTTATGGTGGCAAGGATGCCATTTTTCATCAGTTCAGTGATGACAAGATTAATTGGAGTGTTCAAAACTTCGCTGAATTTTTTGACAGTGATAGATTGAGGCAGGGATATTTTTTTAGGTGTAATTTCAGTCATTATATATTTTGCTAATGAATTATTTTATCTTTTGATTTTTTGTAGCTAGCTTTATAGCTTCTTCTTCTTCTTCAGTTAATGGATGTTTTTCTGAAATACCTCCAATGATTGATTTGGCATAGATTCTGGCGCCTTCGCGAGTGAAAAGAGAAGAAATGGTTATGCCGTCATTTTTTCCATTGAGAAGTGCCAAAGAAAAACTTTGATCGCCACCCACATCCTTGAAAGGATTGAAACGAATAAGGGCAAATTTGTGAAATCCTCGAGAGGCCAAGTTGTTGATTTGATTGGAGATATTATAGAGTTCTTGAATGTCCTTGTCGAGAAGCTTTAGATTTTTTGAATGAGTTAGGATTAGTTCTTCGATGTTTTTCACTGAACTTTCAGCAAAGAAGGCCTTATTTTTATTTTTAAGCTTGGAAAGTTGAATTTGAAGAATTGTGATCCAAAGCAAAAAAAGTAAAAATAGTCCGAAAAAAACTAAAAATATCAGAGTAGCGTTATTTTGAATAAAATTTCCAATAATTGCCATATTTTTCTAAAGCTAACTTCCTCTAGGCTAGCATTTAATGGGGCAAGTGTAAAGGCGGAGGGTGCAGGATTTGAACCTGCGAGGGGATTTCTCCCCAACCGCATTTCGAGTGCGGCGCATTAGACCACTCTGCCAACCCTCCCTGCTATTATCATTTAATCTACAAGAATATCGGAATATTATCAAATTTTTTGTTTGTGGATAATTATGATGTTGTTAAGTTTGCAAAAATATTGTAGAATAATAATATAAATTTACGGATTGGTTTTACTAAATACGAAATAAGCTAAATACGAAAAAGCCAGTACAAATTTTTAGTATTTCGTTTATTTCGTATTTAGTAAAAGAATAATATGAATTTAGATAATAGAACAAATCTTGCAGTTAAATTTTTAAATCCGGATGAAATAATTTCAAAGCTGGAAATTTTATCAGGAATGAAAGTGGCGCACTTTGGTTGTGGCACAGGATTCTTTACTTTTTCAGTGGCAAAAAAAGTTGGTGATGATGGCTTGGTGTATGCTGTTGATATTCAACCGTCGAAAATTGAAACAATGCAAAGTCAGGCAAAAATGTTGGGGCTGAATAATATTGATGCTTTTCGAGCTAATTTAGAAGAAAAAGCGACAAAGATTAAGAGTGAAAGTGTGGATTGGGTGTTTATCATCAATATGTTGTATCAAAACAAGAAAAAGCAAGAAATTTTAGCAGAAGCACAGAGAGTGCTCAAGGCAGGAGGAAAAATTTTGCTAATTGATTGGGAGAATAAAGATCAATCATTTGGACCAGAGATGAGCCTAAGAGTTTCACAAGATGAGTTGTCAGTTATTATTGGGAATAATGATTTAGCTATTTGGAAAAAAATAAATGTGGGTAATTTTCATTTTGGTTGGATACTAAAAAAGTAGTAAGTAGAAAGTAGAAAGTAATAAGTAGAAAAATTCACCCTGTTAAATAAATTCTAAACTTTTTATAAAAAGTTTAGAATTAAGATTTGAGCATTAACTTATATAAATAAGGGTGAATAAATAGATTTAAAAAATAAAATAGTAGGTCTGTTTCTCTTTAAAGGGACTCAAATCTTATTTAACAGGGTAAATGAAAATAAAAAAAATAATTTTAGCATTTTTTTTCTTAGGGGTAGTTTTGATTGTTTCCGGTTGCGGATGCAAAGAAAAAAGTTCGCATCTGTACGATTTGAGTTTGGAAGTTTGGGGACCATTAGATCAAGAATTGGCAATGCGTGAAATTTTTGATACTTACACTAAGCTAAATCCAAATATTGTTCAAATAAATTATAAAAAAATAGCTTATGACACTTATCGCAAAGAATTGATTGATGCACTAGCAGCAGGACAAGGCCCAGATATTTTTATGGTGAATAATTTATGGCTTCCAGCCTTTGCGGACAAGATTGCACCAGCTCCTACTCCAACAGATTTGAAAATGATAACGGAACAAAAATTTAGAAATAACTTTGTGGATGTGACTGCAAGTGATTTTGTAAATGAAGGAAAAATTTATGGCGTGCCGATGTCAGTTGACAGCCTAGCCCTCTATTATAATAAGGATCTTTTTAATCAAGCTGGTATTGCTAATCCGCCAAGAACTTGGAATGAATTTATTGATACTGCGATAAAGCTCACGAAAATTGATTCTTTTGGTAATGTGGTTCAATCAGGGGCATCTCTTGGCACGGCTTACAATATCAATCGCTCAACGGATATTTTGAATCTAATTATGATACAAAATGGAACGAAAATGGTTGACGAAAGAGGATTGGCGTCTTTCGGTAGTGCTATGTCTGGTGCCAGTTTGGGAGGAGGTGCAATTTATCCCGGAGAAGAAGCCTTGAATTTTTATACGCAATTTGCAGATTCTCGTTCATTTAACTATACCTGGAATTCAAGCATGCACTACTCCATCGATGCTTTTTCCGAAGGACTAACAGCGATGATGATAAATTATTCTTGGAATATTGATACGGTTTCAGCAAAATCGCCAAAATTGAATTTTGCTATTGCACCCGTACCACAATTTGAAAATAAGCCGGCAGTGAATGTGGCAAATTATTGGGGATTTGTGGTGGCAAAAAATGCCATGGCCAAGACGCCTCCTAATACCCCGACAGTTAGCAATGACACGAGGATAAAAGAAACTTGGCAATTTTTGACCTATTTTTCCACTAAACCGGACGGATCTTTTGGCGGTGCTGTTTCAACTTCGGGAGTGGGACAACAAGCCAATCCGAACTTTGATCCGGCGGTGAGTTTTCTTTTGAAAACTGAACAACCAGCAGCGAGAAGGGATTTGATTGAATTGCAAAAAACTGATGCGAAGATTGGAGTTTTTGCCGTGAGTAATTTGGTGGCGAAAAGTTGGCGACAAAAAGATTCGACGGCAGTAGAATCAATTTTTGCCGAAATGATTGATGACGTAAACAAAGGTCAAGCGACGGTTTCCGATGCGATTAAGACGGCGGTGCAGAGAGTGAATAGTTTATAATTACGAACTACGAAATTAATACTAAATACGAAAGTACGAAAATAAAATTAATACGGAAAATATAATTTAAAAAATTTCGTATTTCGCTTATTTCGTAGTTCGTAAATTAAAACATAATGAAAAAAATAAAAATTATTTTACTGGGTATGATTTTAGCGGTGGGGTTTTTGAGTGTAAAAAATATAAATGCGCAGACAACAAGCAAAGTCTGTTGTGTAAGCACTGTCGGCAATGTTAAAAATTGTACAGAACCCTTACCATCTATGTTGTGTTCAGATCCTGACGCGACTCCAATAGTTGGTAAAACTTGTGCAGAACTTAAAGCGGATAAAGCTTGTGAGAGTGCGAATCTTCCGATAACTCCAAATACTTCCGATTCAATAACCTTCGCTAATCCAATTACGCCCACCAGTGTTTCGGAAGTTTTAGATTCACTACTGAATAATCTGATGGGACTAATTGTGATTATCGCGGTGATTTTCATCATCATTGGAGGAATTATGTATATGACTTCGGCGGGCAACGAAGCGATGGTGACGCGGGCGAAAAAAACTTGGACGGGAGCAACGGTGGGTCTGGCAATCGCTTTAGCTTCGCCGACATTTTTGAAACAAATCAAAGCGATTTTGAATTCTAACTCTAAAACAGGCGGATCAGCTGAAGCTTGGGTGGACCAAGCTCTCACCATCAAAGAAATTGCTATTAATGTTTTGAATTTTTTATTGTCAATTTTCGGAATTCTTGCTATAATTGCACTAGTCATCGGTGGGGGAATGTATCTTACTGCTTATGGTGACGAGAAGAAAATTGACAGTGGCAAAAAGATAATCACCTATGCGATAATTGGAATTGTGGTGGCGCTCAGTGCCTTAGTACTCACCAGACAAATCGCTAGCTTGATTGGAGTAATGGCGAAATAAATAGTAAATAGAAAACAAAAGAGAAATAAAAATTAACCCCATGGAATAAATTTTGATTACAAAATTATTCCGCTAAGGCGGAATATTCCACGGGGTGAAAATAGAAAGGCAGGTGGAAATATGAAAAATAAAATTAAAAAAGTGGCGTATTCTATGATTTCAATGTCTTTGATTTTGACTCCCGCCTTGGCGAGCGCTCAACTTACCACGCCGACAGGCACAGGACTTCCAACGAGCTCTGTGATGGATATTATTTCTAATATAATGTATTGGCTTTTGGCGGTTGTAGGAATAGTGGGAGTTATCGGATTTGCGATTGCCGGAATACTATATCTAACTGCTGCGGGAGATGAAACACGAATCGGTCAAGCTAAAAATGCTATGATGTATTCTATCATCGGCGTGATCGTCGCCCTTGCAGGTCTTGTGGCTTTGAATTTTGCCAAAAATATGTTGGGAGCAGAAACAGGATTCTAAAGTATTTTTATTTTGAAATTTCAAAATACGTTTAAGGCAAAAACCGCTTATTCAAAAAGGCGGTTTTTGTTTTTTGGGAAAAAGTGTGGTATAATTTTAGTAGCGAAGCGAATCTACGAATGACATTCGAATCTACGAATAATTTCAATAAAAAAATTAAAATGAAAAATAAAATTCTATCAATTGCAATTTCTTTAGTTTACTTTTTCTTGCCAACAAAAATTCTGGCGCAGTGGAATTTAGAGGATCCGGATGTGGCCAGTCTCAATTTGCCGGAGTCGAAGATTTTTGAAATTATTTCTAATATAGTTGGGTGGCTTTTGCTAACACTAGAGGCGGTTTCTCTCATTGCTTTTATAATTGCTGGAATTCTCTATCTCACA
>JBAZSS010000019.1:0-20647 GCA_041662285.1 Parcubacteria group bacterium | reverse complement strand
TGAATTTCAAAACTATTTTTCATTGTAAAGCAAAAAAAAGGAATTGACAAGAGCTGTGAATTGGATTAGTCTTAAATTTAAATTTCCTAAAATAATCTATGCAATTTGATCCTAACGAAACTGCTAAGCCGAATGGTAATATTTTTGCGCTTCCATCAAGCCAAAAAGAAGCGAAAGTTGTTATCCTACCAGTACCCTGTGAAATTACAGTCTCTTTTCGAGATGGGACAAGTCTTGGTCCAGAGGCAATTCTCAAAGCATCTCCACAAATTGATTTTTATGATTCATTTTTTCCAGAAGCTTGGAAGGCGGGAATTTTCATGCTTCCAATTTCCGCAAAATGGAAAAAATATTGCAATAATTTGCGAAAAATTGCAGTTTCTTGCATAAAGCATCTGGAGAAAGGTGATCCTATAAAAAACAAAAATCTTTGGAAAAAAGTAAATGAAGGAACGGAAGTTTTGGCTGATTGGATCGAAGAAGTTTCAAAAGAAAATATTTCACAAGATAAGATCGTGGGACTGTTAGGCGGGGATCATAGTTGCCCATTGGGGCTGATGCGAGCACTTTCGAAAAAAGGCAATTTTGGAATTTTAACAATCGATGCTCATCTTGATTTGCGAAAGGGATATGAAGGATTTCTAAATTCGCACGCTTCTATCATGCGAAATGCCAGTGAACTCAAGGGGGTGGAAAAAATTGTGAATGTTGGCGCACGTGATTTTTGTGAAGAAGAAATTGAATTTTTGGAAAAATCAAAAGGGAAAATTGTGTGTTATAGCGATCGAGAAATTTCTGACAAACTATTTTCTGGAGAAAAATGGTCTGTAATGTGTCAGGAAATAATTGCGGATTTACCAAAAAATGTTTATGTGAGTTTTGATATCGACGGACTAGAACCTTCTCTTTGTCCAAACACGGGGACGCCAGTACCGGGGGGATTAACTTTCAATCAAGCCATTTTTCTTTTGCGCCAAGTGGTGAAAAGTGGCAGAAAAATCATTGGCTTTGACCTTTGTGAAGTTTCTCCATCCAAAAAAGGCGATATTGAAAGTGATTGGAATGCTATCGTTGGAAGCCGGATTCTTTATCAATTGTCTATCCTGGCGATTGGTTCGCAGGATAATATTTGACATAAATCTAAAAATAAGATAGTATTAGATTAATAAAGAAGCCCAAAGGGGCTTTTAAAAAAGCTCAAAATATGAACAAAATAATAGAATTTTTAAAAGAAGCCAAGATAGAACTAACAAAAGTCAATTGGCCAACACGCAAAAAAACAATCAACTATACTATAATTGTGATTGGTATTAGTTTGTCTGTCGCGATATTTTTGGGTTCTCTGGATTATTTTTTCGGATTTTTATTAAAAACATTTATTTTGAAATAAAATTGATAATGGCTATCCCGCACAAAATTCCAATAAAGATTTATACAATATTGAGTTTTATGTGTGTGGGTCGCCTACGGCTTAATTAAAAAGTAATTTAAAGTTTTAAAAGCGAATTTTTGCGGGATGCTCATAATTGTAGCTTCTCGCTTCGCTCAAAGACAATTATGGCAAAACAATCTCAACATCATGGAAGGGCTTGGTATGTGCTTCATACTTACAGCGGTTATGATGATAATGTATCAAGAAATTTACGTCAAAGAATTGAATCGATGGATATGCAAGATTTGATTTTTGATGTGATGGTTCCAATTGAAAAGAAAATTAAGATCAAGACTGGCAAAAGAACAGTGGTTGAAGAAAAAATTTATCCCGGCTATGTTTTGGTAGATATGATCGTCACAGATGCTTCATGGTACGTGGTTCGAAATACGCCAAATGTTACGGGATTTATCGGACTAGGAACAACACCTACTCCAGTTGATCCGAGGGAGATTGAAGCGCTCAAGAAAAGAATGGGTGTGGCGGAACCAAAATATAAGATTGATGTGGTTTCGGGCGACAGTGTCAAAATTATTGATGGACCATTCAAAGACTTTGATGGAAAAGTTGATGAAGTAGATGAAGAAAAGGGAAGAATAAAAGTTCTAGTTTCTATTTTCGGACGAGAAACTCCGGTAGAATTGGACTTTTTACAGATAAACAAAATCTAGTTGAGACGGCTATCCCGCACAAAATTCCAATTACGCTTCTGGTAATTTAAAGAATTTATGTGCGCTGGATGTTTAATAGTTTAAAGTCATGGCTGTCCGCCACAATTCCGAAATTGACTGAGATAATATATAATTAACTTCTCGGAATCGCCTAGCGGCTTAGTCTTAAATTACATAAAGTTTAAATTTTTGAATTGTCGGCGGATGCTCATAATTGTAGCTATTCGCTGACGCTCATAGACAATTATGGCAAAAAAAGTAAAAACAGTTATCAAACTACAAATTCAAGCCGGCAAAGCTAACCCAGCGCCTCCAGTTGGTCCGGCGCTTGGTCAACACGGACTCAATATCCAAGAATTTTGTGTCAAATTTAATGATGCGACCAAGGACAAGATGGGTGACATCATTCCAGCTGAAATCACCGTTTTTGAAGACCGAACATTTAGTTTTGTTCTCAAAACTCCTCCAGCTTCTGACCTTTTGCGAAAAGCTGCTGGCATTGAAAAAGGTGCAGGCAATCCCTTGAAGGATAAGGTTGGAACAATTTCAAAAGACAAGCTTCGAGAAATTGCCGAAAAAAAGATGCCTGATCTAAATGCAAATGACATTGAAGGCGCAATGAAAATTATCGCTGGTACAGCGAGATCAATGGGGATAAAGATAGAATAACAGAAAAACACAGAAAATAACAGAAAAACACAGAAATTTTTTGTGTCATTCTGCAAGCTTTTGTGTGATTCTGTGTAATTAATTAATTGTGGGAGGATTACGTAATTTAATACATATTATAATACGTATTTCGCTATCACCACGCAAACATTATGATTCACGGAAAAAAATATCGTGCAGTAGCGGAAAAAATTGATAAGAATAAAGTTTATTCGCTAGAAGAGGCGGTTAAATTAATGAAGGAGAATAAACTTGCTAAGTTTGATGAATCAGTAGAGGTACATATCAAAACTAATATCGATCCAAAAAAAGGTGATCAACAAATTCGAGGAATAGTAGATCTTCCGCACGGAACAGGCAAAAGCAAACTAATCGCAGTTATTACCTCAACTCATGCCAAGGATGCGGAGGTTGCGGGCGCAGATGTTGTGGGTGGAGAAGAGTTGATTGAAAAGATAAAATCTGGCAAAGCTTTCTCTGGTAAAGATAAATTCGATATCCTAATTGCTACTCCGGAAATGATGCCAAAATTGGCGCCTGTGGCTAAAATTCTTGGACCAAAGGGCCTTATGCCAAATCCAAAAACTGAAACCGTGACCACAAAAATCAAAGAAACAGTGGCCGCACTCAAAAAAGGTAAAGCTGCTTTCAAAAATGATGATGGTGGAAATGTCCATCAAATTGTGGGAAAAATTTCTTTTGAAGATGCAAAACTAAACGAAAATATCAAGACTTTTGTGAGTAGTCTTGAGAAATCTAAACCATCAGGCTTAAAAGGAAAGCTTATTTCAGGAATGAACATCTGCTCGACGATGGGTGTGGGAATTCGAATTAGCTTATAGTCTAAAGTGTTTAAGCTTATAGAAGAAAAAAAGCGTGAAAACGCTTTTTTCTATTGACGAAAGGACATTTTTTTGCTAGAATCTATAGGTGATTTTAAGTGTTAATTTATTTATATGACTAAGATTGTTATCGGTCTAATCGGCGAAAAAGGTGCGGGCAAAGGCACTGTTTCTGATTATTTGATTGAAAAATATGGCGCCATTCATTATGGAACTTCCAAAATTCTTAGGCGCACCTTGGAAGATTTGCATGTCCCAGTGACACGAGACAATTTGGTGAAATTGGCCTTGGTGCTCAAAGAGGGTTATGGACCATCAGTGATTATCGATTCTTTGATTCAAGACATGGAAAAAAATGGATCAGACGTGATCATTGCTGACGGGATTAGAATGCATGGTGACGTCGAACCTTTTCGCAAAAAATATGGAGAGAATTTTTTTCTAGTTTATGTGACAGCTGATTTGCGTTCGCGTTATGAACGAACAAAACTGCGGAAACAAAATGATGGAGAAGGTGAGGCGACTTTTGAAGAATTTTTGGAAGAAGAAGGCAAGCTCACTGAAGTTTCCATCCACGAAATTGGACGAAAAGCTGAATTCAAGTTTAACAACAACGGCACAGCCGAAGATCTCAAAGCACAAGTGGATGAAATGATGGCGAAAGTGCATAAAATATAGACAATTTATTGAAAATCCCGCTACGGCGGGATTTTTTTGACCAAAGAAGGGAAAGATAGTAAAATAGAGAGGTAAAATATAATTTCAGGGGAACTTAATTTATATGGAAAGTGAGGAAAACAAAAATTATATTCGTCCATCTTGGGATGAATATTTTTTAAATTTAGTGGAGCTAGTGGGTACTCGAGGAACTTGTGATCGAGGACGATCTGGTTGTGTAATTGTGAAAGATAAAAGAATCCTTTCAACTGGTTATGTCGGATCACCTATTGGAACAAAACACTGCGATGAAATTGGGCATGAGATGCATACTGTGCAACACGAGGATGGACACGAATCAAAACATTGCATAAGAACAGCTCATGCTGAGCAAAATGCCATAGTAAATGCGGCTCGTTTTGGAATGGCACTTGAAGGTGCGACTTTATATTGTCATATGACACCCTGCTATGCTTGCGCAAAAATGGTTATTAATGCTGGAATAAAAAGAGTGGTTTGCAATAAGGATTACCATGCTGGCGGAAGAAGCAAGGAAATTTTCAAAGAAGCTGGAATTTCTTATGACTTAATTAGCACGGAAATGCAGACTTATAAGGATATGTAAAAATAAAAAAATTAATCTTATGTCAAAAATAATTTTGGGATTAGCCGGAGAAATTGCTAGTGGCAAAGGAACAACAGCAAAATATATTTGTGAAAAGTATAATGGGAATTCACATCGCTTTTCAACTATGCTTCGGGATGTTGCTGGGAGAATGTACCTTGATGTGAATCGAGAAAATTTGCAAAAAATCTCTACTATTTTTCGCGAGAATTTTTTTGATGATATTCTTTCTTCTGTTATTGCAAAAGATGTAGAAAATGATGAACATAAAATAATTGCTATTGATGGAGTGCGAAGAATGGCGGACATTAGCTATCTTCAAAAAATACCAGGATTTAAGTTGGTTTATATCGAAGCAGAAATGAAAAAAAGGTACGAGAGAATAATTGGAAGAGAAGAAAATACTGATGACAAAACAAAAACATTTGAGGATTTTCAAAAAGATCATGAGCGGGAAGCGGAAAGGCAAATTAAAGATTTAAAAAATCAAGCAGAATATGTCATTGATAATAATGGAAGCCTAGAAAAATTATATAAACAAATTGACGAAATAATAAAAAAATAATTTTATATTATGAATAAATTAGAAAAGCATGCTATTGAAAATTTATCACGAGGCGGTTTTGTTTTGGCGCTTAATAATGAAGCAAAAATTGATGGACAAGCAGAGGCAATGCTTCAGGCTCTTCATTCTCGCTCAACTGGGGGAATAATGGAACATCTAAAAATGCTTGAAGAAAAAGGAGCGGAGAATTTTATGGAAAAATTTTATGTCGGTTATGGACATAAATCCATTGGAGATTGTGGCAGTGCAACAATTTTTGTAGAAGGAGTATCAATGCTAGCCGCTAAGGCAATTCAGGATTGGAGACTTTATTCTGGACAAGAAGCCTCAACGCGGTATGTTGATTTTTCCCAGCAAAAATTTATAGACCCAACTAACACGAAAGAAGGAGAGGAAATTCTGGAGAGCTGGAGAAAGTTTTATCTTGAAGCTCAAGAACCAGTTCGGGAACACTTAAAAAAACAAAATCCAAAAAAAGACACTGAGAAACAAGAAATTTATAATAAGGCAATAAAAGCTAGAGCTTTTGATATTACTCGTTCATTTTTACCAGCTGGAGCAACAACTAATGTCGCTTGGAGAATGAATTTCCGTCAATTTGCTGATGAAATAATGCTTCTTAGACATCATCCGCTTGAGGAGGTGCGAGATATTGCAGAAAAAACAGAAAAAGTTTTGCAAAAAACCTATTCTAGTTCATTTGGTCATGAAAGATTTCCAGATACGGAAGAATATAATAGAAAATGGATGCAAGAAAAATATTATTATGAAAATAATGATGCCAAGGATTTCGAGTTGGTTTATGATAATGTTGACAGAAAAATTCTTTCTAATTATAAGGATATTTTAGTGAATCGTCCGATGAAGACAGAACTTCCAATGGCTATAGGTGAATGCGGTGTTGTTGCGTTTGAACTTCTTTTGGATTTCGGATCATTTCGTGATTTGCAAAGGCATCGAGCAATCGTTCAAAGGATGCCTCTATTGGTTAGAAATCATGGATTCAATGAATGGTATCTAAATTCTTTACCAGAAGATCTAAAAGAAAAAACAATAGAATTTATTAAATCTCAAGAAGAAAAAATAGAAAAGCTTAATATTATGAAAGAAGACGAACAATATTTTACCGCGATGGGATATCTTGTGCCATGTCGATTTTCGGGAGATTTGAAAGCTCTTGTTTATCTGGCTGAATTAAGATCGACCAGATTTGTACATCCAACTTTAGTGGCGCAGATGCTCAAAATGATTAAAAGCATGAAAGAGCTATTTGAAAAAGATGGTTTAATTTTGCATTTAGATGATGAACCAAATAGATTTGATATAAAAAGAGGAGAACAGGATATTATTGAAAGATAAAATTATGAAAAAAGGAAAATTTATTGTTATTGATGGTACGGATGGAAGTGGGAAAGCTACGCAGACAAAGCTTTTGGTGCATAAACTAAAAGAAAATAAATATAAAGTTAAAACTATCGATTTTCCACAATATGAAAAGAATTTTTTTGGAAAAATGGTGGGTAGATATTTGTCTGGAGAATTTGGAAAAGCAGGAGAGGTGAGTCCATATCTCGCTTCAATACTTTATGCGGCTGATCGATTTGAAACAAAAAATTCAATTGAAAAGTGGTTGAAAAGTGGTTATATTGTTATCGCTGATCGTTATGCCAGCTCCAATCAGATTCATCAAGGCGGAAAAATTAAAAACGAAAAAGATAGAAAAATATTTTTAGATTGGTTAGAGGTTATGGAATATGTAATTTTCAAAATTCCCAAACCGGATGCAATTATTTATCTGGATGTGCCTATTAAATTTTCTATTAATCTTTTAAAAGAAAAAAAAGCTCAAGATAAAAAGCAATATCTAAAAGGCAAAAAAGATATTCATGAAAATGATTTGAAACACCTTGAGGATGCTAAAGAAAGCGCAATAAAATTAGTCAAAAAATTCAATAATTGGACAAGAATAAATTGTGTGAAAAATAATAAGTTGATGAGTATCGAAGAGGTTAGTAAGATTGTTTGGAATAATTTTGAAAAAATAATAAAATAAATCTATGAATTTTGAAGAGTATCAAGAAAAATCTAGAAAAACTGCAATTTATCCGAATGCAGGAGAAAATTTTGTTTATCCAACTTTGGGACTAAGTGGTGAAGCAGGGGAAGTGGCGGAAAAAATTAAAAAGGTTATTCGAGATAAGGATGGTGTAATGGATGATGAGTCACGCGAGATGATAAAGAAAGAACTAGGCGATGTACTTTGGTATGTGGCACAACTTGCCTCAGAGTTAAAATTACCGTTAGATGATATTGCGCAGAAAAACATTGAAAAATTATATAGTCGGTTGGAAAGAGGAAAAATAAATGGCAGTGGGGATAATAGATAAAATAAAAGTATGCGACCCCGCAAAAAGTTCCAAGTATATCTTGTGGTAATTATTGGAATTTATGCTCGTAGTCGCCTTCGGCTTAATTAATTTAAAATTTAAATTTCTAATAGCGAACTTTTGCGGGGTGCTCATAATTGTGGCTACTCGCAAAATGCTCGTAGACAATTATGGCAAAATACACTCCCGTAATCGGCATGGAAATCCATGTGGAACTCAAAACTAAATCGAAAATGTTTTGTCAGTGTAAGAATGGTTTGGGGCTTGAAAAAAAGCCAAATATTGATATTTGTCCTGTTTGTACAGCGCAACCCGGAACACTGCCGGTGCCAAACATTCAAGCAATTGAATTTGTCCAGTTGGCTGGCTTGGCGTTGGGTTGCAATTTGCGTCAAATTTCCAAGTTTGATCGTAAGAACTATTTTTATCCGGATATTCCAAAAGGCTATCAAATTTCCCAATATGATCAACCATTTTGTGAGAAAGGAAAATTAGACATTCAAATAACTAAGAAACAAGAAGCAATAACCAAGCACATAGGAATCACTCGCATTCATCTCGAAGAGGACACAGGCAAGCTCATTCACCCAAAAGGCGTAGAATATACTCTAGTGGATTTCAATCGCGCTGGAGTGCCGCTGATGGAGTTGGTGACAGAGCCGGACATTGAAACGGGCGAAGAAGCGCGAATTTTTTGTCAAAAGCTTCAGCAGATTTGTCGCTATTTGGAAATTTCTGATGCAGACATGGAAAAAGGTAATATGCGTTGCGAAGCTAATATTTCACTTTATGGTGAAGGCGAGGAAAAACTTTCCGGCACTAAAGTTGAAGTGAAGAATATTAATAGTTTTAAATTCGTGGAAAAAGCCATTAATTTTGAAATTGAACGACAAACGGAAATGTTGGATAAAGGTGAAAAGATTGTTCAGGAAACTCGTGGATGGGATGCGAACAAAGGTGAGACAGTTTCACAGCGAAAAAAAGAATCAGCGCATGATTATCGCTATTTTCCTGAACCAGATATTCCGCCGTTTAGTTTCGATGAGGCTTATGTGGAAAACATCAAAAGAAAATTGCCAGAACTGCCGGATCAAAAATTTGAAAGATTCAAAAAGGAATATGATCTGCCAATTGCTGACGTGGAAATTATAACTTGCGAAAAAGAATTGGCGCAGTATTTTGAGAATGTGGTGAGCGAAATTAGGGAAAAAATTAGTTGCAAAGAATATGTGTGCCAAGAAGAAAGAGCGATTAAACTGGCTGCTAATTATATGATTGGTGAACTTCGCAAGCACATGGGGGAACATGAACATGATTTAGCTGATATCAAAATCACGCCGGAAAATTATGCCGAGTTTATTTGCATTTTGTCAGAGGGGAAAATAAATTCCAGTGCGGCGCAAACAGTGCTTGCTGAGATGTACAAGACAGGTGGCGACCCATCGCAAATTATCGAAGAAAAAAATTTGGCGCAAATGGATGATTCAGATGAGTTAGAAAAAATAGTTGAGGAAGTTTTAGCTAAGAACGAAAAATCAGTCGCTGATTTCAGGGCTGGAAAAGAAAATGCTTCGAAGTTTTTAATTGGACAAGTTATGGCTCATACAAAAGGCAAAGCTAATCCACAAAAAGTTCAAGAGATTGTCAAAAATAAGCTGAAATAAACTCCTCGCCATTTTTCTTTTCCCAAAAGAAAAGTGGCAAAAAAGAAAAAGGCCACCCAAATAAAATAAAGAAATAAATTTTCGATTTTATCGCTAAATTTACTAACTCCCCTTAGGCACAGAATGAGTAAATTTTTAACGCTCTAAAATCTCAATTTATAATTCTTTATTTTATGGGGTGGGGAAAATAGACGGTATATTTTGCAAGACTAAAAATATGTTATGTTTTTAAAAAATTCTTAACATTTTTTTCAATTTTTCTATAATCATTCAACCAAATAATTCTCTTATCTTTGGCAAACCAAGTCATTTGGCGTTTGGCGTAATCTTTTTCGCCCTGATAAATTTTTTCAAACAACTCTTCCTTAGTTGTGATTTCTTTTTTTAAATATTGGGGAATAAACTTATATCCCAAACCAAAACTCTCCAATCTTTTCCAGCTAATTTTATCTTTCAGGTGAAGTTTTTTTACTTCGGAAATCATACCCGCAGAAAATCTTTTTTGTAGGCGTAATTCTATTCTTTCGTTAAGTTTTTCTTTGGGAATTTTTATTCCAATTTGGAGAAATTCCCAAGGTTCGACCTTTAAAATTCCCAAGGTCGAACCTTGAATTGGTTTTGGAACTGATCCGAGCGTTTTGCAAATTTCAATAGCGCGAATGAGGCGTACGGGATTTTTGGCGTCGATGTTTTTGGCGCGCTGAGGGTCTAGTTTTTGCAGTGTCTTAAATAATTCTTCAGTCGATTTTTTGCCTAACTTTTCCCGCAACTTCCAGTCGGGTGCGACTTCTGGATAGACAACATTATCCACCAGCGCTTTTATCCAAAAACCAGTCCCACCACAAATAATCGGGATTTTCCCGCGCCCCAGAATATCTCGAATTATTTTATCAGCATACTTTTTGAATTTAGCCGAGTTATATTCAGTCTTTGGACTTATGATGTCAATTGCGTAATGAGGAATTCCTTCTGAATAGAAAGTTTTTCCCTCTCTGTCGCGAGTACGCGACATCTCTCCCAAAGGGAGAGAGGGATAAGATTTGTCTTTTATAATTTTCCCAGTGCCAACATCCATTCCGCGATAAATTTGGCGACTGTCGGCGCTGATTATTTCTCCATCAAATTTTTGAGCCAACGCAATCGCTACCTCTGATTTGCCAGAAGAAGTGGGCCCAAGAATGACAATTATTCTATCCATAAAATTAAGATTATACTACATCCTAGCAAAAGCAAATGAATTTGCCAATATCTGGGGGACTTGTTAGAATTTAAGCTATGAAGAACCAATATTTGAAAATAGTTGGAAAAGTCATTCACGGACAAGAAAATGGCCGTAAATTAGGCTTTCCTACGGCCAATTTGAATTTTAACGGAAAAATTGATGCGGGAGTCTATGCGGGAAATGTCGAGTTTGAAGGCAAAAAATATAAGGCCGCCATTGTCTATTTTCCTGAAAAATCTCTTTTGGAAGCGCATTTGCTGGATTTTTCGGGAAATTTATACGACAAAGAAATAGAGATGGAGATTGGTGAGAAAATTAGGGAAATAATAAAATTTAAAAACAAAAAGGAATTAATCCAACAAATTGAAAAAGATATTGAATTAATAAAATAGAACTGTTCGCATGTGCCACATTCGTAGTGTGGCTTCACGAACGGTTAGTGAGCGAAAAACATATGTTTACCGGGATTATTAAAAAATTATCCACAGTAGAAAAAGTTTTCAAAAAAAACGAAAGTTTGTTTGTGGAAATTTCTCGACCTAAGGGCTGGAAAATTTGGGAAGGGGAAAGTGTTTCCATAAATGGAATTTGTTCGACAGTTAAAAAATTTAATGCAAAAATTTTTCAAGTGGAATATATGCCGGAGACTATTGAGAAAACTACTGCGGGCGATTGGAAAAAAGGAACGGCTGTGAATTTAGAAAAAAGTTTGGCGCTCAAGGATCTTTTGGATGGGCACATCGTACAGGGACACATTGATACGCGAGGAATTGTGGTTGGCATAAAAAAAGAAAAAGAATCAGAAGTAATAAGAATACAAATCCCGCCAAAATTTATGCGCTTGGTGGCGGAGAAAGGGTCGGTTTCTATCGATGGGATAAGTCTGACTGTGGTGAACACTGGACGAGATTGGTTTTCAGTTTCACTTGTTAGTTATACGTTAGACAATACTAATTTAGGAAAGATAAAAATAGGTGAGGAAGTTAATGTTGAAACAGATGTTCTAGCGAAATACTTGGATAAATTATTAAGTGCACAAAACTATGCAAAGAAAAAATAAATCTAGTGAAAAATTAATTGATGGCAGTAAATTGAAAATAGCTATAGTGGTGGCTAAGTTTAATGCGGACATTACTGAAAAAATGCTTCAGGGCGCGCTGGAAGTTTTGCGAATAAATAAGGTCAAAAAAAACAATATTGAAATTGTTTGGGTTCCGGGAGCCTTTGAAATTCCTTTAGCTTGTCAAAAATTAGCGCAAAAGAAAAAATATGATGGCCTGGTAGCAATCGGGTGCGTGATAAAGGGTGACACTGATCATTATTATTATATATCACAAGAAGTTTCCAGAGGGATAATGGACTTGATGCTGAAATTTTCTTTGCCAATTGGTTTTGGCGTGATAACTGTGAACAACCTGAAACAAGCTAAGGATAGAGCAAACGACAAATGCAACAAGGGAAAGGAAGCGACTGAAGCGGTTTTGGATATGATTGCAAGATTATAGGAAGTATATATTCTAAGACTTTCGCATTTGCTTGCGTCAAGATATGCTTGTCGCGAAAGTAATTATAAAAATTTAACAATTTGCCAGTAATCAAGAATTATTTATTCAAAGTATTTTTCTGGCGACTGCGTTAATATCTTTTCCGCAATCAAATGCACAAGTCTTGTACTTATTTATTTTCTTTTCTTCATCAAGAGTTCGGCGATTTGGACAGCGTTGAGAGCGGCGCCTTTCAAGATTTGATCACCGCTAACAAAAAATTCTAGTCCAAAATCTCCAAAAATAAGGCTTTGTCTAATTCTCCCGACATGAACAGAAAAATCAGAACTGGCAAAAATCGGCATTGGGTAGATATTGGTTTTTGGGTCATCAACTAATTTTATCCCGGAAGTCTTTTTGAAAATCGCTCTAATTTTTTCTGGAGTGATTTTCTTTTTTGTTTCAACTACGATTGATTCGCTGTGTGCTCGCATAACCGGCACGCGAACAGCCGTGCAAGAAATGTCGATGTTAGGGCGAGAAAATATTTTTCTAGTTTCCCAAACGACTTTCATTTCTTCTTTGGTGTAGCCATTGTCTTGAAACTTATCGATGTGAGGGATGAGGTTGAAAAGAATTTGATGTTGAAATTTGTCTACTTGGAGTTTTTTCTTTTGACAATAATTGTGTGTTTGATTTTCCAACTCTTCCATCGCTTCTTTTCCCGCGCCGGAAACTGCCTGATAGGTTGAGATGATAATTTTTTTGAGGCCGAATTTTTTTTCAATTTCCCATAGTGGAATGGCAGCAATTGCAGTGGTGCAGTTGGGATTGGCGATGATGCCTTTGTGCTTCCAAACTTCCTTGGGATTTATTTCTGGGATAATAAGTGGCACCTGTGGGTCATAGCGAAAGCAAGAGGAATTATCGATAACAATTGAGCCAAGATCAGCCGCTTTTTTAGCCCATTCTAAACTTATTTCCGAGCCGGCAGCAAAAAGGGCGATGTCAGAATTTTTGAAAAGTTCTTCACTGATTTTTTCCACGTTGATTCTGCCAAAAGCGGTTTTGATTATTTTTCCCACTGAGCGTGGCGAAGCCGCCAATCTCAAAGCAGAAACTTTCAAATGTTTTTTTTCAAGACACGTAATCATTTCTCTTCCGACGATGCCCGTAGCACCGATAATTGCAAAACGCATATAGTTTATAGATTGTATAATTAAAATATCAAATTAATTTAAGAATTAAATTTCCAGTGATGATTAAGTTTCATCTTCTACGAATCTACAAATTATTTGTAAATTTGTACTTGATTTGTAAATTTGTGGAAATTTCTAAATTTAAGATGGAAAAAACTTATTAAATCAACTAAAAAAATTCTTTATAAATAGCACGGATAACTATTTTTTCATCTTTTTTATCAACGACGAGTGTGATGTTTCGAGGGGAGGCGCCTTGGGAAACCATTCTGATGGAATAATTTTTCACTGCCGAAAAAAGTCGAGAAAGAATATTTTTTCTTTGGCTGATGCCTTCACCAACAAGAGAAATGATAGTTTTATTATACAGAATTTCAGTGAGCGCATATTTTTCTAGATCTTTTATGAGAAGTGTTGTCGGTTCGCATTCGGTTGTGACGGAAATGCTGGATTCAGAAGTGCTCACAACGTCGATGACGACATCATGTTTCAAAAAGATGGAAAATATTTCTGCCATAAATCCAGAAGTTCCAAGCATCTCAGTTGAATAGAGATTGATTATATAGGATCCATTTTTGCTGGAAACGGATTTGATGTTTTTTTGCGATTCGCCGGTAATGAGAGTTCCGCGATGTTTGTGATTAAAAGTGTTGACTACACGAGCGGGAATTTCTTTGACCACGACTGGTTCAATGGTTTTTGGGTGAAGAACTTTAGCGCCAAAATAGGCGAGTTCAGCCGCTTCGCGATAATTTATTTTTGGAATCACTTTAGCTTGAGGAATTATTTTGGGATTAGCAGTGAGAATTCCGTCCACGTCAGTCCAAATTTCCAGTTCAGTGGCATTTAGCACATTAGCCAAAATAGCTGCTGTGTAATCAGACCCTCCTCGAGAAAAAGTTGTGTATTCTCCCCGTGCAGTGGAGCCGATAAAGCCGGTGATGACAATTTTGTCAAAATCATTCAATTTTGGCAAAAGGTTTTTCTTTATAGCTTTGATCGTTTCTTTCATATCTAGTTTGGCTGAGCTGAAAGAATTGTCGGTTTTTATAAGTTTTCGAGAATTAATGCGGATAGCTTTGGATTTTTTTTCCAAAAAACTTTCAATTATTTTCGAACTTAGTCTTTCACCGAAAGACAAAATGTAGTCACGGCTACGGGGCGTGAGTTCCCCAATGGATTCTATGCCGTTAAGAAAAGCTTCTAATTCTTCAAAATATTCAGACAGATCAAGTTTAATTCCGAGTTCTTTGATTAATTTCAAATGCTTCTTTTTGATAATTTCCAATGTGATTTCCCAATCTCCTTTTTGTTTGGCTTCGGCGCCGGCTTTGATCAAAAGATCAGTAGTTCCGGAAACGGCAGAAACAACGATTATTTTTCGTTCTTCTTTTTCTAGGACAATTTCGCGAAGTTTTTGGATGGCTTCGGGACTTCCCACTGAGGTACCGCCAAATTTTGAAACAATGATATTCATAGGGATAATATAGGGCAATTATGGCTTTATGTCCAGCTCCGCCTCATCGGCGGACAAGTCTCCCTCCAAATTCCAAATATTAGCTTTGGTTATTTTTACCTTTACAAATTTTCCGACCAAATTTTTCTGTGTGGAAATAATCTTCACATTTTTTAATGAGTGAGTTCGGCCGAAATAATTCGGACCATCTTTTTTGTCAATGAGAACTTCCAAAATTTTTCCAAGATATTTTTGATTATTTCCAAAGGCAGTTTCTTTTAGGATTTCATTGAGAAAAAATTCCCGTTTCTTTTTTTCATCTTTGGAAACATTGTCTTTCATTTCAAAGGCAACCGTTCCAGGGCGAGGAGAAAATTGGCCGAAATAAACCAAATCATAGTCAACTTTTTTCATAACGCGCGCCGACTCAAGAAATTGTTTTTTTGTTTCTCCGGGAAAACCGACAATTATATCGGTGGTGATGGAATATAATTTATCAGGTTTATGTTTAATGAGCGCGGATTTTATTTTTTCCACTAACTCCAGATATTTTTCGGACGTGTATTTTCGATTCATCGCCAAGAGAATTTTGTCGTCGCCGGCTTGCAAGGGGAGATGGATGTGCTCGCATATTTTTTTGGATTTCGCAATTGTTTCAATTAATTCCGAAGAAAAATCTTTTGGGTGGCTGGACATAAAAGAAATCCAAAATTTTCCCGGAATTTTTTCGATGAGGTGCAGGAGTTTTGGGAAATTATTTTTTTCATCAATATATGAATTCACATTCTGCCCAAGCAGGACTATTTCTTTCGTGCCATTTTTGATCAAATTTTTTATTTCCATAATTATTTCCTTTGAAGGCCTTGAAACTTCGCGCCCTCTGGCGTATGGCACGACGCAATAGGAACAGAAATTGTTGCAACCGGTCATGATGGGGACAAAAGCAGAGTGTTTGGTGGTATGTTTTGGGATAATATTTAGATAATTGTCATTGCGAGGGAGCGCAGTGACCGTGGCAATCTCATTTTTAGTAAGATTGTGCTGAGTAATTCGAGATTGCTTCACTGCGTTCGCAATGACAAAAATAATTTCTTTTTGAAAATCTTTAATTTCGCAAAACAAATCAACTTTTTCCTTCAATCTTCTTCGCACATCTTTTCTATTAGCTAAGCATCCTGTTAGAATAATGATTTTTCTTTTTGTTTGGTTATTGCCTGCCTGTCCGGTAGGCAGGTTTCTTGTTTCTTGCTTTCTTAAATTATGAATTTGTCCATAAACTCGATCCTCGGCCATTTGACGAATTCCACAAGTATTGAAAATAACTAAATCAGCTTTGCTTATGTCTTTTGCCATCTTTAACCCCCTCTCCTTTATAAGGAGAGGGTTGGGGTGAGGTAAGGACTCCAAAAAACTAGCGATTCTTTCTGAATCACTCTCATTCATTTGACATCCAAAGGTTTTAATAAAGTATTTCACGATTATTTTTTCTCCTTAATTTCTGCAATAATTTTTTCAATAAACTTTTCAACTGCTATAACTTCTTGATTTTTGTCTCCACGAGATCGCACGGCGACGGAATTGTCGGTTTCTTCTTTTTCTCCGACTACGAGCATATATGGAATTTTTTGTTTTTCGGCTTCACGGATTCTTTTGCCAAGTGATTCGGATTGGTTGTGTAGTTCGACTCTAATATTATCTTCTTTCATCTTAGAAACTAAATCGCTTGCATATTTTTCAAATTTTTCACTCACTGGCAAGATGGCTACTTGCACAGGGGATAGCCAGAGCGGAAAAGCGCCGGCGAAATGTTCGATGAGAAGAACTAAGAATCTTTCGTAAGATCCTAAAATTGCACGGTGTACCATAACGGGTGGAACTTTTTCACCTTTTTCATTTATATATTCAAGCCCAAATCTTTTTGGAGTAGCAAAATCAACTTGAACAGTTGGGATTTGAATTTCTTTTCCAATAGCATCTTTAAACATGAAATCCAATTTAGGTCCATAGAGAGCTGCTTCACCCTCTTGTTTTTTAGCATCCAATCCCATTTCGTCAGAAATTTCTCGAAGCATTTTTTCACAAGTGTCCCAATCTGATGTTTCACCGATGTATTTTTCTGGGTGAGCATAATCTCGAACGGAAAGAGAGACCCAATGATTATCCCATAAGCCAATCGAGCTATATAGGTCTTTGATAATATTTACCATATTCTTGATCTCATTCTTTACTTGATCAACTCGGCAAAAAGAATGTCCATCTTCAACTGTAATGGCATAAACTCTAGATAGCCCACCGACCTCGCCTGTTTTTTCAGCTCGATATTGCTTGTCTGACTCCATATATCTTATTGGTAGATCTCTGTAGGATCTTGTTTTTGAAGCATAAATTTGAGTTTGATGAGGGCATTGAACCGGTTTCAAAACAAAGTCATGTTTTTTCCCTGATGTGACATGAAATAATTCGTCACCAAATTTTTTTGCATGTCCAGATATTTCGAAAAGTTCAGGTTTTGCCAAGGAAGGCGCTGATACTTTTTCAAATCCATATTTCCTGCAGATACTCTCTACTTCTTTTTTTAATGTATCGATCAGAGTTGTCCCCTTGGGCGTGAAAAGCGGAAGTCCTGGACCAACTAGGTCAGAAAAACAAAATAAATCTAATTCCTTTCCAAGTTTTCGGTGATCTCTTTTCTCCGCCTCTTCAAGCATATGCAAATATTCTTTCAAATCATTTTTGCTGGCAAAGGCCACGCCATAAATTCGCTGAAGCATTTTGTTTTTTTCATCACCTCGCCAATAGGCGCCGGAAATTTTGGTGAGCTTGAAGGCGTCGACTGGGATTTCTCCGGTTGATTCAAGGTGCGGGCCACTGCAGAGGTCGACGAAATGACCAGATTTATACACAGAAACTTTTTTTTCTCCTTTTTCAGATAATTCATTAATCAATTCAAGCTTATAATCTTGTCCTAGTTTTTTGAAATCTTTTAAAGCTTCTTCGATTGAAATTTCTGCGCGTTCAAATGGATGGTTGGCTTTGATGATGGCTCGCATTTTTTCTTCCAAAATTTCCAAATCTTCCGGAATGAGAGTTCTTGGAAGTTCAAAGTCATAATAGAAGCCGTTTTCAATGGAGGGGCCAATAGCAAATTTGGCCTCTGGAAACATTTCGAGAACTGCTGATGCCATAACATGTGAAGTCGAATGGCGAAGGATGTCTAAATCGTTAGGAATGGTTTTTTTGTTTGACATATGTTTTATTTAATGATATTAATTATTACTCTTGTTAATGATAGTTATTTACAAAAACCATAATTTTAATCTTAAGGAGGTGATTTTATGGCAAATGATGAGATCAAAGTTCCGTGTCAGAATTGTCCTGATGGAATCCTGATTTTTGATTTTTATGTGGAGCGCGTTAATAGCAAATTTGCGTTTTACAGAATTTCAGGTGACGCCGTATGTGACAAATGTGACAGACGGGAAATTATAACAGGTGGCAATGCAATTATTGTTCACATTAAGAGGAAAGGAGAGTCCTCTGCATAAAACAACAAAACCCCGGCCCAAAAATTCAAAGTACTAAACAGTACAGAATTCTTGGGACGGGGCTCTTTTTTTATCTACGTAAATAAGTAAGTATTATAATACGTATTAAAATATGTAATTCCCGCGGTTCCACCCAGATTTATTTACCTTGTCATCCTGAACTTGTTTCAGGATCCCGAGAGAGATGCTGAAATAAATTCAGCATGACAGATAAAAACACTTTTTGACTAAACGCTAGTTCTAGCGGAAGCTCCGCGGTTGGTGAGGTCGCATCAAGGCTTCATCTATATTATATACAAAAATTGCAAAAGGTCAAATTCTAAAACCTTTCCTTCTGTGAAATCCAGCTGACATATAAAAGCGGGACAACAAATAAGGTTAAGAATGAAGAAAACATTAGGCCAAAAATAACAGCACTGCCCAGCGCCATCCAAGTGGCGTCAGAAAGAGTGATGGGGATGAGGCCAAAAATTGTGGCGATGGAAGTGATGAAAATGGCTTCTAGGCGAGATTTGCCGGCGTCGATAATGGAATCATAAAAAGGAATACCAAATTTGATATTCAAGTTTATTTTGTCAATGAGAATGATGGCGTTTTTCACTACGATTCCAAAGAGCGCCAGAATTCCAATTAGTCCTGGGAAAGAAAGGGCGACACCAAAAATTGCCAAACCATAGAAAACACCGATGAGGGCGAGTGGCAAGGTGATAAGAACAATCATAGCTTTTTTGAAAGAGTTGAATTGAATGATGAGAGTGGAAACAATGAGAATTCCAGCAATCGCCATCGCACGGATGATAGAAAGAACTGATTCGGCATTTTGTTCATTTTCTCCGCCATAAGTAATGGCATAGCCTTCCGGCAAAACATAATCATTTTTCAATTTCTTTTGAAACTCCGCCACCACTTCATTTGATCTTACTCCTCCTTCAACTCCAGCACTAAGAACCACCGCTCTTTTCTGATCAATTCTTGTGATAGTGTCAACGGAAGGTTTGAGCTCGACTTTGGCTACATCTTTGATGAAAATTGGTTGTCCATTGGAATTGGTAATTTCAAGATTTTGAATAGTTTCCAAGGTTGGAATTTTTTTCTCGTCAAAGCGAGCGTTGATGGAAATTTCTTTATTGTCTTCAATTATGGTACTAATCTCCGTCCCAGAAATAGCAGTGCGGATAGTTGTGCCAACGCTTGGCGCACTTAGATTATGAAAGGCTAATTTTATCGGATCGAGCAGGAAAGTATATTGCGCCGGAGCGTCTTTGAGGGATGATTTTATATCCACTACGCCAGAAATTGAAGCAAGAATGGGTTTTAGATCATTGGCAACGCGATCCAATTCTTGCAAATCATCACCAATAATTTGCGCTTCAAAAGCTGCGCCTGATGGCGGACCACCTTGGGCAGATTCGACAGTGATGTCAGCCTCTTGAATATTAGAAAAATCGTCTCTAATTTTTTTGGCTAAATCATAGGAGGTTATTTCACGAGCTTCTTTGTCTGATAGGGTGATTGTGATGGAGGCCTTGTTGGAAGAACCACTAGAAAAATCTCCTCCACCACTTGGGGAAGCACCCTGTTTTCCTGTGACAGTGGAGAAATTGATAATTTCCTTATAATTCAATAATCTCTTTTCCAATTCTTGGACAGTTTTGTCAGTTTCATCTAAATTCAAACCGACCGCTTTTTCTACATTAATATATAAATTATTTTCATCTGAAGCGGGAAAAAATTCCATTGGAACAATTCCAAAAATTGGCAGGAGAATAGAAGAGATGAAAAGTAGCGCAGTGGCAAAAAGGACAATGGCGCGTCTTTTTTTAGTGCAAATTGACATTCTTAGATATTTTTCATAAATTGGGATAATTTTGTCAAAATGAATAATGCCGTGAATCAATCGACTGGCAAAGCTTGCGTCAGTGCTTTCTCCTTGGGTTTTTAATTTTAGTTTAATCAGATTATCGTCGTACCATTCTTTCTCAGCAAGGATCTTATTGCTTTCTAATTTTTCTTCTCCGCCTTTTTCATACCAATGTATTAGCCACAGAAAGATAAATGCAAAAATAGCGCCGAAAAAATAATTCCAAAAACCGCCCAAATAAATTAGGCTTGCAAAAATTGCCAAAAGAAAAAATTCAATAACGAAGAAGAATTTTTTGGTGAGTCTGATTCTTTCCAAAACAGCGGCTAGGGGATGATTGATGGCTAATGCGATAATCAGAGAAGAAA
>JBAZSS010000018.1:0-22249 GCA_041662285.1 Parcubacteria group bacterium | reverse complement strand
GTTACAATTGCACCAGCAGTTTCTAGTTTCTTTTTCATGTCTTCTGCTTCTGCTTTGGTCACTTTTTCCTTGATAACTTTTGGAGCAGCGTCTACCAAATCCTTGGCATCTTTAAGTCCAAGTCCAGTTATTTCACGAACAGCCTTAATTACGTTTATTTTTGAAGCTCCTGAAGCGGTCACTTCAACATCAAATTCACTCTTTTCTTCAACCGCTGCAGCTTCTCCGGCAGCAGCTGGAGCAGCTCCCATCATCATTGGAGCAGCAGCTGATACACCAAATTTTTCTTCTAAAACTTTCACTAGTTCGGAAAGATCCAAAACGCTCATTTTTTCAATTTCACTAACGAGTGTCTTAAATTTTTCTGGAACCACTACTTCTTCTTTTTTTTCTTCCGCCATATTTGTCTGCGAGTGGAGCGAGCAGCTACAAATATGAGCGTCCCGCACCAATTCGTTATAAAAAAATTAATATTTAACTACATATAAGCCACAGACGATTCCGTGAAATAAACTCTATATTTTCTATAAACTTTATTCGGAATTGGTGCGGGATTATTATTTTACTTATACACTTTTCTCACTTACAGCTTTCAAAACTTGCACTAAACCTCGGATGTTGCCAGCTAGGACATTTACAAATCCTGAAACAGGAGCATTGAGTGTTCCAACTAGTTTCGCCAAGAGTTCATCCTTACTTGGCAATTTAGAAAGTGCCATTACTTCTTCCTTTGAAAGAATTTTTTTGCCCAAAATTCCTCCAGCAATTTTCAAATTTTCGTTAACTTTCGCCATCTTAGCGATAATCTTAGCAGCTTCCACTTCGTCTCCTTGTGAAACAGCGATAGCGATTTGTCCTTCCATTTTTTTCAAATCCATTTCAATTCCAGCATCCTTGAGAGCAATGGAAATCAAAGTTTTTTTGAGCACCTTGAAATCAATACCTTTCTCACGAAGTTCATTTCGCAGTACTGTCATATCCTTAACGGCCAGTCCCTTAAAATCAGAAAAAACCACCGCTTTCGAATCTTTCAATTTTTGAGCTAGAGATTTCACTAATTCTTCTTTTTGTAATCTTGTTTGCATGAATTCTTTACTAATTACTAATCCGTACAAATATACGAATAAGAATTAGGCATAAACTATTTTTTGATTATCTTACGAAAAAATTAGTATATTCGTACTAAATTAGTAATTCGTAAAGAAAAACAAAAAAAGACTACTTTCCGCAGTCGACCCCAAGAAAAGTCATTCCTAATCCTCCTCTTCCTTAGGGAGAGGATGTCGCGTACTCGCGACAGGAGAGGGAAACGACTACATTCCTAGATGAGACTTACATACTTGCATATTGCTCATTGTCTGCGGAAAATTATATCTATAAAACTTACAATTATTCTACTTTTACTTCTTCTTTTGGAGCCTCTTCAGCCTTCACCTCTTCTTTTTTTACTTCTTCTGCTTTAGGCTCTTCAGTTTTAACTTCTTCTACTTTTTCTGTATCGTTCTGTTTTTCTTCTGTGTTATTCTGTATTTTAATTTCTGGCAACTTAACTGTTCTTTTCTTGTCCGTTATAACTTTTTTTCTCACCAATAGATTATGCACTGTATCAGAAAGCTGAGCACCCTTGGAAATCCATTCCCTGATTCTCTCCTCTTTCAGTACAGCTTGCTTTGAATGCGGATCATAAGCACCCAAAATCTCAACATGACGCCCTCCTGGGGCAACTGTTTTATCTTGCAAAACTACCTTATATTGAGCTTTATTCGTTTTTCCAACTCTGGCTAATCGTATAGTTAACATAATAATAAAATAAGCATAAACCAAGTTATACTCAGGTCAAATCAATTACTTATATAGGATATAGGAATTATTCCTAGTTGTCAATAACCCTTAACTATTTAGCTATAATCTTCCCTCCCTGCCCAATTTGGTCTAATTTTACTGAGAGCAGTTTTGAGATGCCTTCTTCGCCCATTGTGACGCCGTAGAGAAGTGATGCCTGACGCATAGTTTCGCGATTGTGAGTGATTGTGACAAATTGCGTTCTATCGGAAAGTTCAGTGAGAATTCGACTAAAACGACGCGAGTTGGCTTCATCTAAGGCTGCCTCAACTTCGTCTAGAATTGCAAAAGGTGGCGGATTATGAGAAATTATCGCAAATAAAAGCGCCAAGGATGTAAGTGATCTTTCGCCACCAGAAAGCATTGAGAGATTAGCGATTCTCTTGCCAGGAGGACAAGCTGAGATATCAATACCAATTTCACTTCTCTCTTCCTGAATATTCTCTTCTTCTTTTGCCTCCTCCTTTTCATTTTTATTTTCAGTCTCTCCTTCTACTGAATCCTCTTTGGCTTTTCGTCTAGAAGTTTGAATTTTGAGCTTGGTTAAATGAGCAGTTCCTCCACCGAAAATTATTCTGAAATATTTTGAAAATTCTTTGTTTATTTCCTCATAGGTAGTCGCAAATTTCACTTCAATTTTTTGATCCATCTCCTTTATCACTTCTCGAAGAGACACAATTGCGTCTTCTAAATCTTTTGATTCACCCTCTAAAAATTCAAAACGTTTTTGAGTTTCATTATATTCATCAATAACCATCGGATCAATTCCCCCGATTTGTTCCATTTTTATTTTTAATTTATATATCTCATTTTCTAGAGCTTCTCGATTTATTTCTCCTTCGACAGGACTTAGTTCCTCCACTTCTTTTCTCAGCTCAATTTTTATCTGATTTTTCAAATCTTCTTCGCGCACTTCCACTCTCGCTAGAGCAATCTTAGAATCATTAAATTTATCCTTGAGTTTATTTAGCTCATCTTGTTTTATCCTTAATTTTCCTTCAATTTCAAAGAATTTTCTACGCTTTTCGCGATCCAACAGAATTTCCTGTTGCATTTCCTTTTCAGCCAGCAACAATTCTTCTTGCGCCTTTTTGATATCCTCTCTAATCTTAATTATTCTTTCTTGCAGTTCAATTAACACTAAAGATTTTTCTGCATAGTCCTGTTTTTTCTGTGTCATTCTGTTTTCTTCTGTGTTTTTTTGTGTCTTTAATCCTGTGTCGTTCTGTGCCTTTTTCCCTTTTTCAATTTCTATTTTCAAATCATATAGTCGCTGTGCGATAACTCTGGCGAATTCTTTTATATCTTGCAAATCCTCCATCCTTTCCACTTTTTCAATTCTCTCAATCAACTTTTCTTGGTCTTTTTTAATCTCTTCTAAGCTTTCTTTTATATAAATCTTGTCCACTAATTGTTCTTTTGGCAAACTAATTTCTGTTTCTCTAATCATTTCAACATTTTTTTGCTTTTCTTTTTCAATCTCAATTCGTCCTTCGGTTATGATAAGTTCTCTTTCTAGCTGATTTAATTTATTGCGTTGTTCTTTTTGTTTATTTTCCAACTCAAGATGTTTCGCTTCATTTATTTCATTTTTTTCCTCTTTTGACTGATTACCAATTTCATCAGTGAGTTTGTCTACTTCGCGTTGCATATTGATGAGAATTCTGCCAGATTCTTCTTTTTCTTCGTTTAATCTATTTCTTTCGCGCTGAAAATTATGCCACAAATAGGAAAACAATCTAGTTTGTTTATTTGAGAGTTCTGTCGATACTCCCTCGCTTTCTGCCGCCTTATCCGCCTGTCTTTTTAGCATTCGCAAGTGCGGTTTTATCTCTTCCATCAACTCATTAGCTCGCTGTAAATTTTGACGCGTAGAATCAAGCTTACGAAGAGATCTTTCTTTTTTTATCTGATATTGTTTCACGCCAGCCGCATCTTCGATGACTGATCTTCGCTCAAATGGCGTAGCGTTAAGCACTGAATCAGCCATTCCTTGATTGACCACAGCATAACTTTCTTTGCCCACTCCCGCTTTGGCTAGAATATCCACAATGTCTTGCAAGCGAACTCGCGAACCATTGATCAAATATTCGCTTTCTCCAGAACGAAAAATTTTTCTTGTCACTGAAACTTCTTCAAACTCCAGTGGAATTCTTTTGTCGCTGTTATCCAAATATAGCGTGACATAAGCACTTCCGAGTCGAGCTTTTTTTCCGCTTCCTGCAAAAATAATGTCTTCGGATTTTTTTCCGCGTAAATTTTTCATTGACTGCTCCCCCATCACCCAGCGAAGTGCATCCGCAATATTGGATTTGCCCGAACCATTTGGACCAACGATTGCCGTAATACCTTGATTAGTTCCATTTTTAGAGTCAATTAAAAAGTCGAGAGTAGTTTTCGACGCAAAGGATTTAAAACCTGAAATTTCTAGTTTTTTTAGATACACTTTTTTATTTTTTATTTTTTAAATAATCTTTTAGAAAATATTTTAAAGGCTCGAATGCAATTTTATCAAATTTAATATCCGACTTTTTAACAAAAAACAATTCTTCTACATCATCCTTTGCCATTAGTTTTTTATTTTTTAATTTTCCGATAAAACAAGCCACGACCACATAAAGATTTTCGTTTTGAAAAAAATAATTCCCCGGATAAGAACCAAAATATTTCAATTCTGTCAATTTTCCTCCTGTTTCCTCCTGGAATTCTCTCATCATAGACTGCTCCATTGTTTCATTTGGATTTATAAAACCTCCAGTTAAATCCAAGAATCCTTTTTTTGGATTTTCTTTTCTTTTTGCAAACAGAATTTCTCCTTTATTATTTTCGATAATTATAGCGTTGGTTGGTTTTGGGTTTATATATTCCTTACGCTTACATAAAACACACTCAAAAACATATTTTTCGATTTTTTTAACTTTGCCTGAACATTTTGGACAATAATTTGGTTTCATGAAATTATTCTTACCAGCCTTTTACTTCAAGGCCTTTTTCGGCGGCGTTTCTTTGGGCTTCTTGTTTGGATTGTCCTTCGCCTTTGGCAATCATTTCATCAGCCAAATATACTCCGACTACAAATTTTTTGTCGTGATCTGGACCGGATTCGGAGATTACGCGATATGACGGAGTGACACCAGCTTTGTCCTGAGATTCTTCTTGAAAGCGAGATTTCGGATCCATATATAATTTGTTTTCAATGATATTTGGCAATTCACACACCACATTTTTCATGATAAATTCTTGGCATGCCGCATAGCCTTTTTCTTTTTGATCTAGATAAATTGCGCCTGTGATTGCTTCAAAAGCATTGGCCAGAAGATATTGGCGCGCGCGTCCAGTGTCTTTAGTTTCTCCGCGACTCATTAGGAGATATTCTTCGATGCCTAATCTTTTGGAAATCTTTGCCAGCATTTCACCATTGACCAAGGCTGCTCGCCAGTTAGTAAGTTCCCCTTCTTGATTGGAATAATTTTTATATAAATATTCCGTCACAACAATTTCCAAAACTGCGTCTCCCAAAAATTCCAAGCGTTCATTATGCTCCAAATTGTGACTTCGATGTTCATTAAGATAGGAGCGATGTGTCATCGCTTGTTTCAAAAGATCAATATCATTAAATTTAACGCCAATTTTTTTGGCTAATTCTTCAATCATCTGTTTATAATAATCAAGATACAAGAGGCAATTATCAAACAAAATTCAAATTCCAACAATCAATAATCAAAAAAATATAATTTTAGAAATTGATTATTCAAATTGATTTGTATCTTGTTTCTTGGTTATTGATTATTAAAATACTTATTTATTATTCTCGCTTATTTTTTCTTCTTTTTTATTGGTTATTTTTTTCTTCGTACTGTCATCTTTCAAGGGCTCACCGAGTTCGCGGTATATCGTGCCAAGCACGCCATTAACAAACCTTCCGGAAGATTCTCCGCCAAAAGATTTAGCCAGTTCAATAGATTCATTAATCGCTACTTTTGGTGGCACCTCTTCATAACTGCCAAATAGAAGTTCGTAAATTCCCAAACGCAAAATATTGCGATCAACTATCGTCACTTGATCCAGCGGCCACTCTGGGGCGCATTTTTCAATCAATGGGTCAATTTTGTCCACATTCTTTATTATATTTTCCACCAAAGAATGCAAAAAATCAGTTTCGTCCATCCCTGGTCCGAACTCTTTAATGTTTTTTGAAATTATTTCCTCTATTTTGGAATTGTCTTTTTTGTTGAAATCCCACTCATAGAGACATTGCATCGCAATTGATCTCGAAAGATGACGATTAGCCATTTTTATTTTTTCTTTTTATTAACCTTTTTCATTGTGTTTATCACTTCTTTGCCTTTGTAATATCCACATTTTGGACAAGCGATATGTCCTTCTATTTTGGCTTTGCAGTTAGGACAAGCAATCAAATCCTTTGATTTAAGCTTGTAGTGAACTCTAGCTCTGTCTCTTCGGGCTTTTGTGTGACGTTGTCTTGCTACTGGCATAGATTTATAATTTAACTTAATTACTAATATATATAACTTATCATTTAATTAGTCATTTGGCAAGAAAAGAGATTTTTGCAAATATATTCAATGTCACCTTTCTCATCTGTTCGCAGAATGTTTATTTTTTTGGCCTTGAGACGCTCCAAAAGTTCTCCTGCCGGATGACCATAACTGTTGTTTTTGCCGACAGAAATAATGGCGTCAATTGGACTAACTTTGTTCAAAAACTCTTGGCTGGTGGCATTTTTTGAACCGTGATGGGAAACTTTTAGAACTCGCGAATTAAGATCTAATGACGAGCTAATGAGAGCGAATTCTTTTTCGATTGGAAAATCGCCGGTAAAAAGAAAAGAATTTTGGCCATAAGTTAGTTTTGCCACAATGCTGTCAGAATTTGTATCTTTAGGATTATTTTGCAAAACAGAGTTGGGATATAAAATTTCTAAATTAGCATCTTTTATTTTGATATTCATCCCCTCTTTGCCTTTCAATCTTTCAATTTTTTTATTTTCAATTATTTCTAAATAATTTTTATACACTCGTGAATCATTCTCGACGCTATTATCTATTATTTTTCCAATCTTATAATTTTTCATCACATCAATAAGTCCACCGATATGATCCTGATCTGGATGAGTCGCGATAACTATCTCGATTTTTCTGTCCCAAAATGGAATATATTTTCCCAATTTTTCCATTTCCTTTTGTCCGCTCGGCCCACCGTCAATCAAAATCTGATTTTGACCAAGCGAGATCATAATCGCATCACCCTGTCCAACATCAAAAAAAATAATCTTTATTTTTTGATTTTGAGAATGCCAAATAACACCAGCTAAAATTAAACTAATAGCAAAGAGAAATATTAAGAAAAAATAGATGTGTTTTTTATGAAACATAGTTCAGGATATTTCGTGTTCTTTATTTTTTAAAAAATAAATTGTCCCTGTTAAAATTATATACCAAATCACCACTCCCCACCACGCAATTTTCATTTCAATTGAAGCATATTTCAAACTAGCCAAATAATTTATGGTGACTGTTTCGTATTTCAACGGCAGATAAGTCAGCCAAGAAAAAATGATTGCGATTGGTTCGAAAATAAAACTAAACATAATTGCCACAAAACCCAAAAGCATTGTGAGTGGGACAATGGGCAAAATTAGAATATTCGCCAAAAGTGAAATAAGCGACAGTGTTCCAAAATTGAACATAATAATTGGCAAAACAAAAATCTGCGCGGAAAGTGAAAGGAAAAGAATTTCTGCAACTGTAGAGACGAGGCAATGCCTCGTCTCTACGATGCGATTAGAATAATTTTCGAAAAATGGATAGAAATAGACTATGCCAATTGTCGCTAGAAAAGAAAGTTGAAAGCCGATGTCCCAGCGAAGTAGTAAGGGATTGGCAAAAAGCATTGCGCAAGCAGAAAACAAAATCGCATTCTGAGCATTTGCCAATCTTCCATTTTT
This sequence comes from Parcubacteria group bacterium, assembly GCA_041662285.1. Classification (GTDB taxonomy): domain Bacteria; phylum Patescibacteriota; class Minisyncoccia; order Moranbacterales; family UBA2206; genus UBA2206. The sequence goes on along the minus strand of JBAZSS010000018.1, from coordinate 14,439 downwards.
CATTGCCCAAATGAGAAGCACGCCCATCAGTCCCGCCCGCACTGCCGAAGCGCTAAGTCCCGTGAGAATCACAAAAAGAATAATACCAGTCACTGCAAACCAAAAAGCTTGCCGTCGCCACAGTCCCAAAAATATTCCCAGCATCATTAGGTATTCTGCAATAATCGTCACATTATATCCAGACACCGCCACAATATGCGTCATCCCCGTGCGTGAAAAATTATCTTTCACCTCTTTTGACAATTGGTTGCTTCCACCCAAAAGAAGACCCGAGAGAAGTCCGGACTCTGGAGCAGGAATCAGCTTGTTTATATTTTCATTAAATTTATTTTTTATTTTTATAAGAATCGCTAGAAATTTATTGCCACTATTTTTTTCTAGCTTTTCTATTTTAGGATTCTTGCATTCATAAAAAATCCCGTCTTTCGCCAAATACATTTGGTAGTCAAAATTCTCATCGAAATTTTTTGGCCTTTCAAGAACGCAATTTATTTTTAGCCTATCGCCATAATTATATTTCTCATAAATGCTAGCGTTAAGCAAAAATTTTTCCGTCTTGTTGCCAGCCGGAGCAAGAATAATTTTTTGAATTTTTTCTTTGATCTCCGGCTCTTTGGAAACCACCCCAACGCCCGAAAAAAATTTTCCGTTTTCGCCTAAATTCTTTATTTTTTCTAATTTTTCTGAAACTAGAAAAATTCCCAAAATAAAAAAAGCTAAAACAAATCCAACAATAGCCAGTTTGTTTTTATAAAAAACGAAAATAAAAATAAGTGCTAAGATTAGAAATAATAAAATTGCAAAATTATCCACCAATTTCGGATAACAAAAAGAAGCCGTCATCACGCCTCCAATAAAAGATAATGCTAGAATGAAAAATATGCGAGATTTTTCCATTTTTTATTTTAATATTTCCACCAGTTTTTTTCGCGTAGATTTGCCACCGATAATCGACACTAGACTTTTTGGAACATCAAAATGTTCTGCCAAAATTTCAACGAGCATCTTATTAGCCTCGCCGTCAACCGGTGGTGCAGTAAGTTTCACTTTATATTCCCCCTGCGAAATTTCAACTACCTCATTTTTTGATGACCGCGGAATAACTTTAACATAAATTCTCATAAAAATTAGTTTTTATTTTACTACCGTATACTAGAATACGGTAGTGCTTTAACTATTTGTATTAATTCTTTGTTTGATTGAATTGAAAATTCTGGAAATTAAATTAACCACAAAGAGAAACATCAAAAATACATTGGCATAAATAAAAATATTTCGCACAATTACATTTTTCATGTCCGTTCCAAGTTGAAGTGCGTGAAGAATCACAAAAATCCACAGCAATAAATTGAAAAAATGGATAAAGCGCCAAACGCGAAAATTGATAAATTTTCGCAAATAGGAACTAACAACTAACACTAGCATTAAATAAAAAGAAACAACTCCCATTGCAAGGTACAATGGCTGTACGCCAGCCTTTGTTGCACTTTCTGAAAGAGGAAAAAATGGCACAAAAACATTGGCCAAATTGAAAGCCAGAAATTTGTCGAAAAGCAAGCTCACTCCATGAAGTAAAGCGAACAGCAACGCTTGCAATGAAATCCAACCGTGAATGTCTAAGGAATAAATGGGTGAGATCATTTTTCGAAGGAGTGGATTTCGAATAGCAATTCCAAAAAATATCGAGAGATACAAAATAAAAAATCCGATCAAAGCGCTAACGCGCGTTAGATACCACCCCCAAGGAACTTCAATTTCTTTTAAATTTGCGCTGTAAGCCTCTGCGATTGATGGCGAAGCACTGTCTAAAGGATCGGCACCATTTATAACCTCTACCCCGTCCAAAATTCCATCTCGATCAGTGTCTGGATTTTTTGGTTCCGTAGCATAAATTTGTTTTTCCCCTTCATTAGTGAGACCATCTAGATCACTGTCAATAACAACACTGCTTCCATAATCAACTTCTTTCTCCTCTGCTTTCGCAAAATTGAAATTAAATATGAAAATAGATAGAATTATTAATATTATGACTGATTGTTTTTTCATTTTTTTGCTGTCATTCCCGTGAAAACGGGAATCTAGTCATTAAATTATATTAAAATCTTTAAGCCTCTACACTAGATCCCCGCAGGAGTTTATGCTCGCTAAAGCGGGTGCGAGGATGACATTCTCTATCAAATTATTTCTTTCATTTTCTCTGACACATATATACTACCTCGGTAGTCCAAAAAAATTGCCGAGATTTTTTTCTGATTAGCATATTCCATTCCTCTTTTTTGTCCCATGAGATATAGCACTTTGGCAAAAACATCGGCTCTTTCGCAAATTTCAGCCATTACCGTCACTGATTTCAAATCAAAAGAAAAATCATAGGGATGCCGAGGATTTATCAAATGATGATATTTTTCGTTACTCACCTCCCATTTTTTTCTAGTTATGCCAGAAGTAGCCACAGCCGAATTTTCTAAACTCAGAATTATTTTTTCTTTCGCGATTCCTTCGACTTCTATCCCCCATTTTTCTTTTTGTTCATCTTTCCCTTTGGCAAAAATATCTCCGCCTGAATCAACCAAAAAATTTTGCCAGCCAGAATTTTCGAGATACTGCGAAATCAAATCAGTGATATATCCTTTGGCAATTCCAGAAAAATCCATTCGTCTTCCAAAAAAAACTTTTTCGTCTTTTATTTTTAAATCCTCCGTTAATTTATTTTTTAGAAAAATTTTATCTTTTTCAATTTCCTTTTGGAAAAAAACATTGGTTTTGAAATCTTTTTCATAACCTATATTTTCCAAAACTTCCAATATCCGCGGGTCAAAATAACCCTCACTTTCTTTGTAGTATTCCAATGATTTTTGCGCTAAATGCAAAATATCTTGTGAAGAATCCTTGAAAATTCCGAGACTAGAATTTAGTTTTGAAAGTTCACTCTCCTTGGAAAATCTACTGAGTATTTTTTCTTTGTCTTGATATATTTTTTTTATCTCTTCCAAAATATTCTTAGCCGTTTCAATATTTCTTTCCTTATCAATAACTAAAAATATTTTTATCTCCGTACCAAGTGCCCTAAATTCCTGCGAAAAAATTGCATTCATTTATTCGAATTTATCCACTATGCCGTTTTTGTTATTATCTTCTACTATATAAATTTCTGCAATTTCCGGATGCGGATCGGTTTCATCTAAAATCCCATCGCCGTCACTGTCTTTATAGATTGTAGTTTTTGTTGTAGTTTCTACTTTAGTGGAAACTGAAGGTTGCGCAACAACAGTTCTTGTTGTAGTTTGCGGTTTGTAATCATCATCTCCTTCGTCCCCTTCATCATCAGCTTTGGCAAAATAAAAAGCCGAAGCAAGAATAGTTGGAATCAATATAATCAGAATAAATTTAAAAAAAAATTTCATAATAGTTTAGGATGTTTTGGTTTTTGTAGTAGTTTTTTTTGCCGGCACTGGAGCACTTGTGGTGGTAGTTTTGGCCGTCACATTATCAACTTTTTTTGTTTCTTTAATGGCAGTATTTTGACTATTTAGTTTTGCTTCTCTATCCGACGAAATTGCATTTTGCGTTTCTAAAATTTTTGGATCAATTGAGCCAACATTCAAAAGCGCTTCTTTTTGCGCTAACAATCTATTATTGTCCTTATTTTTAATTACCAAAAAACCAATGCCAAGTAAAAGTGCATTGATGATAAAAACTAAGATGCTGGTTGATTTATTTTTTTCTACCATAAATTAATTATATAACAATTTATAAAAATTATCTAATACCCATATGCCCGAAGTTTTTCTCAATTTTTTCTTTGATTTTTTCTAGATCAATCGTTTTATTCTTTGTTTTCTTTTTTAAATTTTGATCCAAAATTTTAGTTTCCTCGTATTTTTGGAGCCAATATACATGAGCCCCTTTGATCCACTTGGCAATTTCCAAAAAATCTTTCGGGGTATGAATCCCTGGTACAACCGTGGTGCGAAATTCATAAGCAATCTTACTATTCATAATCAAATCAACACTCAATTTGATTCTTTCTTCATCTATTTTAACTCCGACCGTTTCGCTATATCGCTTGATTTGGTTTTTAATATCCATCGCAATATAATCTACTAATTTCAAATCAATAATTTTCTTGAGCACATCTGGCCGGCTACCATTAGTGTCTAGTTTTACTAAAAAACCCATTCTTTTGATTTTCTTTATAAACTCAATAATATCCACCTGAATGGTTGGTTCGCCTCCCGTAATACACACACCCTGCAGTTTATCTTTCCTTTTTTTCAAAAATTCAAAAAATTCTTTTTCTGTTCGATTCCCCTGTACAGACGCAAAATTTTGCGTCTCTACGACTAATTCGGGATTATGACAAAAAGGACAACGGAAAGAACAGCCACTGGTAAAAACCGTCGTGGCTAATTTGCCCGGATAATCAATAAGTGTCAATTTTTGAAAGCCACCGATGACCATAGTTTTAAATAGGGCAATCCCGAGTACTCGGGATTGCCCCACTATCTTTTTTTGATTAACAGCAGGTTGCTGGTTTGTACTCTTTTCTATCCTTATATTCCTCAGCTTTGCCGGCATTCCACTGTGATACAGGACGGATATAACCTACAATACGAGAATAAACCTCTGTTTCTTGAAAATTTCGTAGTACCGAATCAGCCGTATGACATTTTCGACATTTGAAAAATTCTCCGCTATTTGTTTCATATTTTGCAACTTCATCATTGTTTTCCAATTCTTTTTTGCAATCATGACATATTTGTTTTTTCATATTTGTTTTATTTACTAAAATACGAATTTAACGAAATTACTAATTTTTTCTAAATTTAATAAAATTTTTAATTAGTAAATTCGTAATTTAGCTTGATTCGTACTTTCGTAAATTTAATTATTTCTTTACTACTACAAACTCTTTGCGATCTTTATACTCTTCACTTTTTCCGGCGTTCCATTGTTCCACTGGCCGGATATAGCCCACGATTCGAGAATAAACTTCACATTTTTGTTCAATTACGCATTTTGGACAAGTCTTGTGCTCCCCTTCGATATAGCCATGATGCGGACAAACGCTGAAAGTTGGTGAGAGAGTGAAGTATGGCAGATGATATTTGCTGGCTATGGTTCTGACTAAATTTTTGGTAGTTTCGATATCATAAATTCTTTCGCCTAAAAATCCATGTAGCACTGTCCCGCCGGTATATTTAGTTTGTAAGCTGTCTTGCAAATCCAGTGCTTCAAAAATATCATCAGTATGTCCCACTGGCAATTGTGAAGAATTGGTGTAGTAAGGCTGAGCTCCTTTTTCTACTGCACCATTATTAGCAAAAATCATTTTTGGAAAACGTTTCTGATCTTTGAGCGCCAAGCGATAACTAGTACCTTCGGCTGGAGTAGCTTCCAAGTTATATAAATTGCCAGTTTCTTCCTGATATTTGATCATTTTTTCTCGCATATGAGTCAGAATCTCTTCGGCAAATTTCAAACCTTTCTTGCTGGATGTTTTTTCTCCCATAAAATTTACCAATGATTCATTCATTCCGACCAAACCAATCGTGGAAAAATGATTGCCCCAATATGATCCACGTCGCTTGAAAATATTTTCCAAATAAAATTTAGAATATGGATAAAGCCCTTTCAAAGTAAAAGCCTCCACTATTTTTCTTTTTGTTTCCAAACTTTCTTTAGCCGTATCCATAAGCGCATCCAATCTTTTGAAATAATCTTTTTTGTCCTTAGCCAGATACCCTATGCGCGGAAGATTTATCGTCACCACGCCAACTGATCCGGTGAGAGGTGCAGCACCAAAAAGTCCACCCATTCTTTTGTGCAATTCGCGATTATCAAGTCTGAGTCGACAACACATACTTCTAGCATCTTCCGGATTCATATCGGAATTCACAAAATTGGCAAAATATGGAATGCCATACTTGGCTGTCATCTCCCAAATTGGATCAAAGCGCTTGTCATTCCAATCAAAATTTTTGTCGATGTTATAAGTTGGAATCGGGAAAGTAAAAATTCTTCCACTCGCATCGCCCTCGGTCATTACTTCGGCAAAAGTTCGATTGATCAAATTCATTTCTTCTTGAAACTCATCATATTTTTCTTTTTGTGGCACTCCACCGATAATAACATTTTGATCCTTGTAGGTTGGATGACAAGTCATATCCATCGTGAGATTGGTAAAGGGAGTTTGAAAACCAACGCGAGTTGGAACATTGAGATTGAAAATAAATTCTTGCATTGCTTGCTTAACTGCTGGATAATCTAAATCATCATAACGAATAAACGGCGCCATCAATGTGTCAAAATTGGAAAAAGCTTGTGCTCCCGCGGTTTCACCTTGCGTGGTATAGAAAAAATTCACCATTTGCCCTAAAGCTGCTTTGAAATGTTTTGGTGGTTTGCAAGAAATTTTTCCAGAAACTCCGGTAAAACCCTTAGTCAGAAGATCTTGCAAATCCCAACCGCAACAATAGGCTGCAATTTTGTCTAAATCGTGAATATGAAAATCTCCTTCTTCATGGGCGCGCTTAATTGATTTGGGATAGACTCGATCCATCCAATATTTACTAGAAACGATGGAGGAAACATAATTATTCAACCCTTGCAAAGAATAGGCCATATTAGCATTTTCTTTGACCTGCCAGTCAATTTCTTTGATATAGCTTTCAATCAGATCTACTGCTTCCGAAAGTGAACTTTCTGTGTCACGAAGCTTGCCTCTTTTGTCTCGATAGATAATATAAGCCTTGGCCGTTTCATCGAAATCTAAAATCATCAAAACTTTTTCCACTAAATCTTGAATTTCTTCAATTTGCGGAATATAACCTGGTTTGAAATTTTTGTTGAGCAGTTGAACTAATTTATCCGAAACTTGCTTAGCTTCTTTTTTGCCAGCCTCTCTGGTTTCACAAAAAGCTTTGTAAACAGCTTCAGTTATTTTTTTCTGGTTAAACGGCACCACTTCCCCACTTCTTTTGACAACTTTTCTGATTTTGCTTTTTACCTTAGCTTTTTTCTCCTTCCCCTTTTCCCCTTTTGTCCCCCTTGCCCCTTTTTTGATTTTTGTTTTTACCATCATAATGATTAAAGTATTAAAAAAATTATTTATTTATCAAACGAATCTAACTCTTTTTTGAAACTCTCCACACTTCCAAATGATTTGTAGACGCTGGCGAATCGGACATAGGCCACTTCATCTAATTCTCGGAGTTTTTTGAGTACTATTTTCCCAATTTCACGCGTGGTGATTTCCGGTTTTTCATTTGATCCAATCTCGTATTCAATGTCTCCCAAAAGTTTCGCAACCTTTTCTTCTGACACTGGTCTTTTGGTAAGCGCTCGACGCACACCCACTTCAATTTTGTTTTTGTCATAATCTACTTTGGAATTATCTCTTTTTACAACGGCCAACCGCAACAATTCAACCTCCTCATACGTGCTGAAACGCGCATTGCATTTCAAGCATTCTCTTCTTCGGCGAGTTATTTTTCCGTCGTTGGTATCACGCGAATCTACGACCTTAGTATCATTATGATTACAGAATGGACAAATCATTGATTTTTATTGAATAAATTAGTTTTTACCCTATATATTGTATATAGTAATATCATTATACCACAAGCGAAAAATCTGCCAAGCACCAAAAAACAGCCGATTTTTGGCTGTTTTTTGTGCATCTGTGGATAACTTTTTTAGAAAAATACATGTTATCAAAAAAACAGTCCCGAAAATTGGAACTGTTTTTCTTGAAATATTATAGAATTTCTAATTGCGAGTATTATCTAATCCGCTTTTAGTAGCAGCGGTTGCAGTAGCAGCAGCAGCAGTAGCAGCAGCAGGACTACGAGTAACCACAAGAGCACCCACATATGTATAAGCACCAACTACAGCAGAAGATACATTAACCCCAATATCGCCAACACTTGACCAGAAACCGCCATCATGATTTATAACATAAGCTTGGCAAAAATCATTATACTTAGTTTCACTTCCTAAACATGTCCACTTAGTTCGACCCCTAACTCCCAAGATTGGAAATGGAAATTGTGATGTATCATGATAATCAGATATTTCAACTTTTGGTTCTTCATTGTAAAATTCAGGGGTTCCACTCTCACAAAATGTTCGCCCCGTAAATCCAGCCAGTCTTTCCTCTTCGTTATAATAACCCACTGCATTTCCACACTTACCCCTAACTATATTAGAACTAGAATCAGCAGAAGTGGTAGCAGAGCTAGAACTTGTTGTCATAGTAGCAGCGCAGAAATCATTTTCACCGCCATTTTTTCCAATACATGTCCATCTTTCTTTTTCTCCTCTTTCCGTAGGGAAAGTTGTATTTTGATGAGCCGTAGTCATATTATACAATTCGAAATCTCCTACTTCACAAAAATCATATTGCCCGTCTTTTTTTCTAAAATCAGTTTCGTTTGCGGAATAATCCCCATTGGCTGTTCCACATTTTCCAGAAACTTTAGCTCTGGCTGCATCAGTTGTGGCATCTCCACCTCTTTTGGCTGTGCATTTATATATCGGCGCATCACTACTAGAACCAGATTCTCGACAATTCCAAGTTGTAGATGTTGTACTGGATGGACCACTTTCATTAGTTATACCACCAGACAGAATATAAACCATGCTTTTACTTGTATCAACTTTACAAAGACCGCCAAGAGTATTTAGGAGTTCGGTTTTACCTGGCCATTTTTCTGTCGTTCCCCAAACTTTTGCATATGACCCACAAAATTCACTATTAGACGAAATGGTTGTATCAATTGTTGTGTCAATCGTTGTATCCCCACCTTGGTTACCACCACTTCCATTACTATCCATATGAATCCTACAATTAGCTATTGCGTCAATAGTTTTACTTTTGCATTGCCAATCAGAATCGCTTCCTTGTTGTATTGGAATTGTAGGCACATCCCCAACAAGTATGCCTTCGGGTGAACATACATTTTCATTTGTAATAATAAGCGGAACATCAGTAGGCTTAATATGCCTAACCATTACATCACCATCTGTAGACCGTTCATTTCCCAATATTGAACCGCATAAATTAGAAGTAACAACGCCTATTTGAGTATCTCCCGTTCCACCATCCCCGCCATCAACAGTTTCATCTCCTCCATTTACAACCGCAACTTCTTTTCCTACATGTGCAATACAATTTTGAGTGTCAGTTCCCGTTCCGCAGACCCAATTTGCTTCTTTTAGATATTTATTTGATCCTGAATCAGTCCAAGGGGTAACTGAATTAATTACAGGACTAGATGAAACAATAGGCACGCCATCCGCGCAAAGACTATATCCGCCAAGCTTATTAGGATCACTTGCTTTATATGTAGCAGTCGCTTCATCATCAAAAGTCCTATTATTAGCTTCGCCACACTTAGATGCTTCAATTGGAGCTGTTGGCACTGGTTTAACTACGATAGAACTAGTACATTCACCAGTCTTTCCAGCGCTATTTGAAACATAAAATGTGCAGAATCTAGTATGTTCTGTATCGTCGCTATTATTATAAACCATGGTTGAAGTGAGTAATCCATTTGCATCAAGGGTGCCCTGATTATCAAACGTATAACCTGATTTATAATTGCAAGAACCGCTCGTACAATCAAAATTAGCACAGCTCCACTTTATAGTGCTATTAGCATTAGTTGCTTTCACTGTAAATGGAAAAGAAGTACCTGATTCAATAGGAGTTGTGCCAGTGCTCGAAGCAGTGCAAGAAGGTGCTGTTGGATCGGGAGTAATAGGTGAAATAACTGGGTTGTTAGTAACTCCAACAGTATAATATTCACACCTAGCTGTACTTCCACAACTTGAAACTGATGTTCCTACGCTTGTCCAACTGTTTTGCACTGTTGATTTTTTTGAAACAGAATTTGGACAAATTATTTGAGTAGTTCCGTTTGGTAAATTACCAGAACAAGTAAAAAAAGTTTCGACGCCAGTGCCAATACCACTTTCTGGGTCAGTTCCAGAACCAGACAATAATGTCTTACTGGTACAGTTTGACCAATTACCTGATAAATCTTGAACTTTGAGAGAATATTTAGTTTCTTTTGTGACAGCACTACTAAAACTAAAACTTGTATTTCCAACTGAATCATTAGGTGCACCGGAATAAAGAGATGTTCCAGTGCAACTAGGCAACTCCACTCTCGGATCGGTTCCGCAACCACTCGTATCCTTATACCACACGACTTTTGTGATTACTCCGCCTGTCCCCATAGTTCCTTTTCCTTTAAGCAAAGTTGAGGTAGGTTCCTCCATTGAAGCAGTTGGTTTTGTCGTTGTTGCCGATCCTGAGCCCGATAATCCTGTTCCTGTTGTTCCTGAACCGTTACCCATCGTTCCTAATCCGCTATCCACGCATTTATTAGAAATCCCATTACTATCTTTTCCACAAATTTTACCCCCAGTACAATTACTTGAATTACAACAATCTACCTTTGAAGCTACTGGATTTCCAGTCGCACCAGTAAAATCAGTAGCACCGCTATTTGTCCAACAAGCAGCATCTACCCAGCATCCATTAGGATTATTACATAAAGCCCCTGATATATGCCCTCCCTTATAATATCCAGCACCTGTCGATCTATTAGTTGTTGCACAATAAGTACAAGCACTCGTTTGATTATCATCACAAGTCCCATTAAGAGCGCAGGTAGCTCTTGCCTCGCTGGAAGAAACATGCAAAAAGAAAACTGATGCAAAAACCAAAGAAATAACGATTTTTTTTCTCATAGATTTATTTTTTAGAATTTTTTTATATTAAAAATTATTTAACCACTATCATCAATAGTTCGTTAGTTTTTGCATTATATTGAATTTCCACATCCTCATCTTTTGGAACATTAAACAGTCCAATTGATTCATTGACAAAACTTCCGTCTTTTTGTTTTCCTTGTTTTATGACATCCACTGCCCCTGCATTGATAATAAGGCTCAATTTTCTGCCATCCTTAAGATTAATTTGAATGTTTTCAGCATTTTCATCTATAGAAACAACTTTGCCAATAACAGTTTGAATGTCATATTCCTTGACCTCTTTTCGAGACGATGCCTTGATAGGAACAACTGTTTCTTGCTGATTAGACTTTTTATTTCTATTACTTCCCGCTAAAACTATCCAGATAGAAGCTACAACAATCACCGCGACTGTGACAGCTATAGCAATTTTTATTTTTTTGTTATCCATTTTTGTTTTTTAAGTTTATATTAAAATTTATTACTTTCATTATAACTAATTCTTGTTTTTTTGTAAATTATCCTTTCGTCGCAGTGCAAACTACTGCTTTGCTCTTTCTAAAAACTGTGATAATCCTGTCTAACAAATTTTGTTCGCAAATCCAATAGCTTGATCCTCCGGTGGTAGCTGGGAAAGTTGGGGTAGTTGTAGGAGAAGGGCTATATTTATCTCCACAGAAATTATTTGATCTAAAGGCAGTGTCCGTTCCGAGATACATTCCCGCGGCATCGCCACAACCCAAAATAACATCTTCCTTGCTTTTTCTACCGGCATAACACGTCACTGTTTTTTTGAAAAGCAAGCTGTTTATTATCTGATTGCCTCTTGTGCGACATTTCCAATTTACTATTTTTCCTTGATCGGGAAATTGAAGATTTGCAAATCCCTCTACTCCCTGGGCACAAAAAGTATCATTGCCAAAATCTTTTTCATCAGCGCCATAAATCTTGCCATTGGCTGTTCCACATTCAGCTCCGTCTCCTGACTCAGCTTCGCCGTCTGAAACAGCGCAAGTGACTGTTGGAACCGGAGCTTGTGTCGTACTCCAAACATCATTTTCTCCGTTTTCCTTAACTGCGTGCAACCAGTATGTATAGGTTGTTCCTATTTTTCCTTTTGGCCAAGTATAACTTGTTTCTGATTTGCTTATATCATTCGCTTCGAGAAGATGCGGAGGAAGAATAGGTGGAGTTTTGTTAGCATCAATTCTCAAAGCATATCTATCCGCTCCAACAACACTTAACCAGCTAATATTAATTTTTCCTTTGCTATCACAAGTCGCACTGACAACTGGCGTTTGAATTGTGTTTGAGCTTGATTTGCAACCATAGATTGAACAGCCATTACTATCCGTTCCGGTTGCTATTATATCTTCGGTGCCACTAGGACAAAAACTAGGTGGTGGAAAATTTTGGCATGCCACATCTGTTTCACCTTCGTCTATGTCTGTATCGATTGGACGACTACCATTGGAATTTCTCCTAGCATAACATTTTTGAGGATTAGCACCTGTTGTATCATAACAAATCCATTCAACATGACCTCCTGTAGGCGGAAAGCTTGGAAGTGTGGCTGGTTCTGCATTGACACAAAACTTGCCACGAAATCCACTAGCATAAATATCATACCATGCCTCAGAACTACTCCTATCTCTTGATCCAGCCGGACCACATAAATTTGGCACTGTTGACGAAATCAACACGCAAGTGTTTTCATTTTTCATATATTTGTCCTTACAAAAGTATTGACATTTATGATTAGATGGATCTTCACAATTAGAAACTAAAGTTGCAGGAGTGTTGGCTGTTAGGCCAGCGTTGCTACCGCTACAAATTCTTGAGTTTTCAGGAATATTTGTACAAGAAAAATTAATAGTGGTGTCATCATTATCGGTCTCATCACAAGTGACTGTAATTATTGAATTAATTGTTTGATCATCAATAGCCCAAAGATCATGATCTCCGTTTTCCACAACTGCATTTCCCCAAACTCGATAAGTTTCTCCAATTTCTCCTTGATAAGTTTTGTTATAAGTTTCCAACTCATCAAAAATATGATCTTTTGGGCTAAGATTGTTCGGATCCCAACCATCACTCACATCATCAATCCTTACTGCATACCAAATTCCTTCACCAGCAACTGTTGGTCCATTAACTGTAATTATTCCGTTAGAATCACAAGTGACTGTAGGTTTCTCTGGGGCAGGAGGCACGCAACCAGATCGCAAATTATCTGAAAAACAAGTGAAATTTGGATTGCATTTATATTGGCACTTTGCATTCGTATCGCTAGCAGAACATGTCCATTTTGTCGTGCTATTTACCAAAGAAGAACTTTCCTCTGTATCCCAAGCCAAAGCATTAGGTGAAACAGCCCCCTGACAAGAATTAGCGATGGCAGGAGTTGTTCCTGAACCAATACAAGCTGTGTGAGTTTGTTCGGAATAGCATTGATGATAATTTGTTGTATATTCATTATTAGATTTACATACTATCGTATCGTTACCTGCTCCAGGATTACATCCTGGCTGGCAAGATCCTATTTGAGTATAGCCTTCTGGACATTTAAAATTTAGATCTGTACAATTCCCATAAGGCCAACTCATCTTATAACCAACAGATGGATAGACAATAGATGGAGTCGCTGAATTCATCCAACCACTATCAGTCGTATAACTACCGCAAATATTAGTCTTATAATTTGCCCATTGACTATATTGCTTCATTCCTGCTGGACAATAACCAAAACGACCATCCCCGTCTGCTACATTTACATTACCTACTCCCTTGTATGGATATTGAATTTTACAAACAGTACAATTTCCAGCTTCAACTACGGCTCCACCAACAGCCAAACAATCATCTTCCGTCTTATCTCCTCCGCAAGTTAAAGGAGCCACTGCACTGGCAAAATTCAAAGGACTAAAAATATAAATAGCTAATCCTAAAAACACCATTAATAGAAAATTATACTTCTTCATTTTATTATTTTAAAAAATTTATTAATTTAAATTATTCTATCACTACTCGAAGCAATTTTTTACTAAGCGTCATATAAACAACAGATACTTCTTGATTTTTAGAAATATTTTCTAGACTATAATTCCCCAATAAATTTTCCGTATCGCCATTTTTCTTTAAAAAAACAATTACTCCTTTTTGCGGAATATTAAGTTCTAATTCCTCTCCATTTAATTCAGTAAACTTTACAATTTTTTTATCAAAAAAGCTTATTTTTCCTCTAACACTCAATTCTACATCTTCAGTTTCTATTTTTTTCCTTATTTCTGCCTGAACTCTTTCCTCTTCTGCTTTTTTAATATCTTCCGGTGTCTGTTTCTGTTGAGAAACTTCTTGATTTGGAACCGTTGTTGATTTAGGTTTGTTGAAAAAAAATACCACCACAGAAAAAAACACGGCGATGATAATTATAATTACCGAGATAATTTTTATTTTTTTGTTATCCATTTTTTTATTTTCAAGTTAAAATTTACTACTTTTATTATACCTAACTTTTGCCTTTTTGTAAATTTTGCAAATTCGACCTGTGGATAACTTTACCCTGTTGAATAATTTTTCTTTAGCAAAATAAAAAAATAATCCCGAACACTCAGGATTATTTTTAAGAATTTTATTAAGTTTTATTTGGATTTATTTCCCCATCTTTCGACGAAT
>JBAZSS010000017.1:0-23406 GCA_041662285.1 Parcubacteria group bacterium | reverse complement strand
ATTGAAAAAGCTTGAGTATGGATCACCGGTAGCACTAAGCATTCCATTAATTGCTCCATAAACCATTTTTTGCGCATCCAGACTATTTCTCTCAACATGTTTTTCTTTGACCAAATCCCAAACTTTCCAAAAAAGAGAAAAATCAACTTTTTCCTTTTGCGAAGATGATGCTTTATTTTCAATAATTGCTTTTTCTAGTGGAACATTTCCATTATTCGAAGAATGATTTTGCTGTCCCCTTTTGTATCCCAGAAAAAAACTTCCCGCTAAGAGAAAAATAACAATCAATAAAAAAGAGTATCGCTTAAAAATGTGGAGGTTTTTCTCCATATCTTCTTTCTTTTCCTTTTCTTTCTCTTCTGTTATCTCTTGCTTGATTTTTTCTTCAAATTTTTCTGATCCCATAAAATATTTTATTCGTCTGTTAGTTATGCCTTGGCAATGGCTTACCCCAATATTTCCAAAAATATAAAATAGCACTTTTGATATGAAGCCATGTCAGACGATTAGAAAGCAATGACTGGATAACATTCTTTCCTGCACTTCCCCGTCCATGATAATGATACATTTCGGCTTCAGGAAAATATATTATCTTATAACCGTTTTCCCAAAATCTTCGGCACCAATCGACATCTTCAAAATACATTTTAAACTGACTGTCTAGTAATCCTACCTTGGAAATAGCCGTTCTTCTTGTCATCATAGCCGATCCTTGGATCCAATCAACTTCTCTTGTGCTTTTATGGTCGAATTCTTTCATTAAAAATCTATCAATATGTTTCTGGCCTATTTTTAATTTTCCCAAAAATGTTCGGCGATAAACTATCGTGAGTGGGGTGTAATAGCGAAAACAAGAAGGCTGGAAAGCTTCGTTGAAACCTAAAAGCTTAGGACCGGCAATCCCAGTTTCGGGATTTTTTTTGACATATTCTAAGAGTTTTTCTATGGAATATTTTTTAACCAAAATATCTCCATTGAGAATAAGCACATATTCTCCCTGGGAAACGTCATATCCGTTTCGTACTGTCCCGCCAAAACCAATATTTTTTTTCGATGGAATAAATTTTATCTGCGGATAATCCTCCCGCATCATCATTTCAGTTTTTTCTTCTGTTTCACTGTCCGCTACAATTATTTCATAGTCACTAAACGTGATATTACTCTCAATCGAATCAATACAAACCTTCAAGAGTTCTGGATTCTTATAACTAGTAATAATGATGGATAATTCCATTTAGTTTATTTGGGTTTTATGTCTGATTGCGCAGGAAGAATAAAGATATCTTTTGCCATTTGATGAATGCGGTCATAATTGCCACCGATTGGCAAAAGAATGTAGCCAACTTCTTTTGGCATGTCAGTCGGATTATATAAAAATCCTTCTTCGCTATTTTCTAGGACTCTCTGGTAAATTTGCAAATTATTCAACCCCTTATAAATATCATAGAATCTTTGCATTTCCCAAATTTCCATATCGGTTCTGACATTATTACCTAGAGCATTAAGTAACGCATTACCCTTGGAAAAATCAGCTAGCGTTCCAACACTTAGCATTTTGTCTTTTACTAGTTGAATAACTATTTGCTGGCGCTTTGCTCTTTCAAAATCACTAGAAGTTGCACGCGACCTCACGTAGCAAAGAGCCTTGTCACCATTTAAGGTTTGTTTGCCAGCCGGAAGAGTGAAATTTCCTCCGCATTCTTTGACTGGATTAGTGCAAAGAGGATACTCGGCCACAACTCTGCCAGTTTTATTTTTCTTAATTTCAAATTTTCCCGTTGGAACTGTGAAAACTTGACTGTCACAAACATGCGCTTCATTAAATTGCACCGGCTCTTGAAAAGGCTTATCTAGTGTTATTTCAATTCCGCCAATCGCATCAATAATTTGTTTGAAACCGGCAAAATTTATGCTAGCACTATAATGAACAGGCAAACCTGTCACTTCCTCGGCAACTTTTTTCATATCTTCGAGACCTTGTTTTTTTCCATTTTCTTCACCGGCGGCATAAACCGCGTTTATTTTAGTTTTGTTCGCCCAAGCTGGATTATTCACATATAAGTCGCGCGGGATTGAGATCATTGAAGCTTTGTTTTCTTTTGGGTTTATACTCGCAACTATAATGGTATCCGCCAAAAGACCACCCCCAGGAATATTTTCCCCACGCATTCCTAAAATCAAAACATTTATTCTGCCATCCTTTTCTCCCTTGAGTTCATTTTCAACTCCCGGAATATTATTCACTATCGATTTAAATATTCCTCCTTTAGAAATTTTATTCAGAACATTGCCGGTTTTCCAAGCAGAAATTACTCCGCCTAGCAATAAAATCCCCAAAATAACTGCAACAATTTTAAAACCTCTTTTTTGGTAAAATTTTTGCTTATTTCTCTTTTTTACTTCAAAATTGTTTTCCATGTAAGCCATTTTTTTTGTTTAATTTAAATTAACACTGCCAAATTATCGATTTGGCAATTATTACTATTTTACTTATAATTATACATTTAGTCAATGATTCATTTCGACGAAAATATCTAGCAATTTTTGCGCAGTTTTTTGCCAAGAAAATTTTTCCGCTTGCAGCTTTCCATTTTTGGACAAACTATCCCTTGTGAGATCATTAGACACTATTTCTTTGATTTTTTGCGTCAACTCCCCCGGTATTTCTGGCTTGAAAAATAATGCTGTACTACCGACAATTTCTCTGTGCGGTGGGATATCAGAAACTATAGTCGGCACGCCTAGTGACATTGCTTCTAAAATCGGCAAACCAAAGCCCTCATAGAATGAAGGGAAAACAAAAACATCCGCGCCTTTCAAAATTCCAGCCTTATCTTCTTCATCAATGTACCCAGGAAAAAAAACGTCTTCGGCTAAATTATTTCTCCTGACAACTTCATCTATGAGTTTGTCATAATTATGCCCCTTACCTCCGGCGATAACTAATTTCAAAGAATTAAGTTTTAACTTCAAATTAAGTTCCACTTTTAGCAGAATAAAAGCTTCGATAAGGGCTGGGATATTTTTTCTTGGTTGCAATGTGCCAATATATAGAATATATCTATCTGGAAGATTATATTTTTTCTTAATCGCTTTTATTTTTTCCTCTGATATATCTTGCACTAAAAAATCCTCCGACACTGCGTTATGAAACCAATCAACTTTTTTTGGATCAATTTTGTAATATTTTATTATCTCGTCTTGAGTAAATTTTGAGACTGCAATTATCTCGTCCGCGCGCTTGAGACTCTTTGGAATCAATGATTTCAAAAAAAGCAAATCCCAAAATTTGATAAATTGCGGAAAAAATTCAAAAGAAATATCATGAATAATTGTGATAATCTTCACTTTTTTTGGCACAAACCAAGGTGTGATATATTGCGTGAGATAAACATCGACTGGTTTTTTTCGCAAATATCTTGGAAGTGTCCAAAAATTCCAGCTGAATTTATTTCTGGTCGGAAGTGAAATTATTTCAAAATTATTTTTACTCGTGATCTCCAAATCTTTTTTTATCTTTTCTAGGATATTTTTGTCAGTTATGTCAGTAAATAGTTTGTATTCATTTTCGCTATCAATCTTAGCTAAATTCTTAGACAGATTAAAAAACACTGCTTCGCTACCAGTTTGTTTTTTGCCTATAAGTCGAATGTCAATACCTATTTTCATAATAATACATAACTACACAGAAAATTACGGAACGACACAGAAAATTGCATTCCGTGTCATTCTGTCTTATTCTGTGTTGCTCTGTGTACACCTAGCCAGAACCAAAAAAATCCTAAAAATATTCCGGCGTTGAAAAAATTCGGGATAACAATTGCAAACCAAGAAATAATTATAAATAATCCAAAAATTTTTCCTTCTTCATTTTTAGCAAAATAATATTTTTTAATTGCGCCTACTAATATATACGATACCATAATCACAAAAGACGCAAAACCCAAAATTCCACTGCCGAGCCAAATTTCTAAAAAAATATTCGATGAATTCAAAGGCGTCCCTCGCTCATCCTTACCTAAAACTTTTTCGATACTCCCCCAACCAATTCCAAAAATCGGATGATTTTTTATTTGTTCCCAAGATTTTTGATAAATCTCCTTTCGTATACTCACATTTGGATCCTTACGATAAATTTCCGTAACATATTTTCCTTGAGATTTTTCAAGATTTATTTCTTCTAAATTAATGTGCTGGCAATTGTATTTTTCTAGCTCTGAAACACTATCAATACTTTCCGGCAAGTTTATATTCCCATCACAACTTACGGTTATTTTTTGCATTCCCGATCCAGTCGATTGAACACGATTAAAAAGTTGGAAATTTGTCAGATGAAAAATATACACAAGAGCAATCGCAACTAACAGTGCCGGAACTATAATCAGCTTCATTTGAATAGTTTCTCTCCATTGCCAATGTTTTGGATAAAATCTTAAATTTGTAAAAATAGTGAAAAGAAAAATAAATGTCACAGCCAATGCCCCAAGCCAAGCGCTTCTACTTACGGTTAAAATTAATAATATAAAAGATAAGGTTAAAAATATAAACAAGAATATTTTTATTAATACGCCCTTTCCCTCTCTGTCGCGAGTACGCGACATCTCTCCCAAAGGGAGAGAAGGAAATTCCAATGACCCCCTTGCCCGTACTCGGGAGAGGGTTGGGGAGAGGGCAGAAAAAAGAATTATTAAAGTCGATATTATCAACACTAAGTACATTCCCAACCAATCCGCCTCCGAAAAAGTCGCATTTGGTCGTCCAGGCATTACCTCAAAACTATTCAATCCTCGCAAAAACCAAATATTTTGCCAGATTCCATAAATCACAACGACCAAAGAAGAGCTTAGAAAAAATGGAATAACTTTTTTCAAATCTTCTAAATTTTGAATATAATTCCGCACGAGAAAATATAAAGCGGAAAATGTAGCCAATATTATCGCCAAGCGTAGAGATGCAAAATTTTGCGTCTCTACAATAGCAAAAAATGCGCTCAAAAAACTAGAAGCTGTTATAACCAAAACTAAATAATCTATAAAATTTAATTTTGCCAACTTGAAATTCAGTTTTCCTGACAAAAAGCGAATGCTAATTGCCGTGATCGTGAGCGCACCGATAAATTGATATGGTCTAATCGCAATTCCAAGTTCGGCTGGTGCAAGGTTGATGTTTTCCAACGCAATCGTTCCAATGAAAAATAAAAATGCCCACCCAGGACGGTACAGCGCCAAAAACAAAGTCAGAATTGCAAAGAAAACAAAATCCCCGACTCTAAGAGGAATAATCCCTAAATTATTGCAAACTATCAAAATTAAAACCAAAACCACATTTGCCAAAAGAAGCCAGTTTTTTGGTTTGTTGAGGTTATTGACAAATTGTTGAAAATATACTATCATGTAATGTCCTTTAACAACTGGCTATTTGTACTTTAATTATAAATCATATTTTATCAAAGAGGGAGACCGACCATGAGAAAATTATTTTTTTTGATTATTGTTTTGTTGTCTGCATGTTCCCCAAACCCCACGATAGAAAGTGCTCCGATTCAAAAAATACGAATTGTAAGCACCATTATCGATCCCGCAAAAATATCCTTGGATGAAAAAACTTTTTTCGGATTTGAAATCACTTTCGAACAAGAAATTCGATATGGTGATTTTAAAACAAAAACAATTTTTATTCCATCAACTCATTCAGCGGGCAGAGGATTATTATTTATAGCTACTGCAAATCCCCACCACAAATATGCATTACAACATTTTAAGATTAAAACGGATGGGGAAAGGTTTTATTTAAATGGAGGCGATCCAATATTTATAAAACTTTTAGAATAACCTTATGGCCCCCGTGTCCACCCCCGCTTCCCTGGTATTCCAGTCGAGGCGGGCTTTTTTTATTTTAAAATTACATCTTATTTTTTGTACTTTTGTATTATTTTGTACTTTCGTAGGAACTGATTATATTCAAAATCTTCTCTGTAAATTTTTCCCACGAAAATTGCTTGGCTCGTTCTTGTCCGCGGGTTTTTAATTGTTCTCGCAAATCCTTATTAGTCAAAACATTTTTCAAAACCATCGCGATATCCGATATGTCATCAGGATTACAATATAACACACTATCTCCCCCGACTTCCGGCAGTGAAGAAACTTTTGAAGTGATGACGGGCATGCCAACATTCATTGCTTCGAGAATTTGCATTCCGAAACCTTCATAAAAAGAAGGATAAATAAATATGACAGCATTTTCAAAAAGAGCCGGTAAATCTTTTTGCGGAACTTCGCCCAAAAGAATCACATGTTTTGTTAAGTTTAATTCTCTCAATATTTTTTCTATCGGCGTTGCCAGACTCAAACTTTCCGGCAAAACTTTTCCATATATCGCAAGGCGCGGAAAATTTGGCAAGAAATTTTCTTTTTTGTTTCTTTCCAGCAGTAATTTATATGATCGCACCACCCCTTCCACATTTTTGCGCACCTCATATCCCCCGCCAGCCAAAATATATCCGGGATTTATTTTGTATTTCTTCAAAATATTTTGCTCTCGTAGAGACGCAAAATTTTGCGTTTCTACCTTATATGAATCATCTACATCAATATATTCAGTAGTAATTTTGTCTGCGCCTATACTTAAGTGTTCAATTAGATCTTTTTCTGTCCTTTTGGAAACAGCAATAATCTTGTCCGCCATTTTTATGCCATATTCCGTTAATTTCCAATACAATTTCTTTCTAAAATTATCCAAGTACTGCGAAAATAGTTTTGGGATGATATCATGTACTATCATAATGTGACGGATTGATTTATCTAGAATCGTCGGGCTTTGATAGAGACTGACAAAAACATGGCAACTGTCTTTTTTAACAAGGCGTGGCAAAAGAAATTTTTCCCACCAAATTTTTCGAATCAAATCATCGCGCTTATAAACCGGTAGAAATATTTTCTTGATAAAATTATCAGGAAGTTTGAAATCTTTCGGCAACTCTTCTTCTAAATACAAAATGAATTGAAAATCGCCTTGTACGGACAGGTCGCGACCTGTCCCTACTTTTTTCAAAAAATTAAGCGTCACTTGCCCAATGCCCGTGTTCGGCTTTCGAAGATAACTTGCATTGATTCCAATTTTTTTCTTTTTCATACTCATATTGTAAAGCCAAAATCAAATTATGTCATCTGTTGAAATTATGCATTGCCAGATAATCCCTTTTAGGCTATAATCAATTCATAGTAAAAGTTAATTTTTAAGCCTATAATACTTATGTTTAGTATTGTTAAATTTGCCATTTGGCTTGTTCTTTTTTTAGCCGCGGTCTATTTTGTGCTTAATTTTTTCAGTTACGATGTTAATCGAGAATATTTTTCTGGCACCAGAAAACAATGCGAGGAAAAATTGAAAACATGCACCAATGATGTTTTTCATCAAGGTGTCGATAACGCTAAATGTGATTTCAATTGTGTCGACCCTAAATTAATAATTAAGAAAAAATAAAAAAAGAATTCGTAATTCGTACATTCCTGCCTACCGGCAGGCAGGCGTATAAATTCGTAATTCGTAAGGAACCATATGAAATTAATCATCAATATTCCAGCCTACAACGAAGAAAAAGATCTCGGGAAAACAATCGAGCGAATCAAGAAAAGTCTTTTGAATGATTTTTATTCCAATGAAGGCGCGCGTATTACTGAAAAATTAATTCAAGTAGTAGATGATGGTTCAAGTGACAATACCGCCGAAGTTGCTAGAGAAGCCGGAGCTGACATTGTCATTTCCTATAAACCCAATCGAAGGCTCGCCTATTCATTCAAACAGGCCGTAGAAAGTTCGCTCAAAAATGGTGCGGATTTTATGGTGAACATTGATGCAGATGGGCAATTTGATCCCAATGACATTCCTAAGCTTTTGTCGCCAGTTTTAAATGGTGAAGCTGATATGGCAATTGCTAATCGCTTTGGTGAGAAAAAAGCGAAAAATATTCCTTGGGTAAGAAATTTTTTTAATCGTTTTGCCGCTTCGATCATCGGATTTTTTCTAAATTATAAAACTAACGATTTAACTTGCGGTTTTCGCGCTCACTCTCGAGAAGCAATGCTTAGGCTAAATTTGACCAATATTTATTTTACCTACACCCAAGAAACAATCATTGATGCTGTTGGCAAAAATCTAAAATTGAAATGGGTACCAATTACAGTTAATTATTTCGACAATCGTGAAGCCAAAATTACCAAATCAATTTTAAAATATATTAATGATTCTGGAAAAATAATTCTGAAAGCCATCCGTGACGTAAGACCGCTTAAATTTTTCGGTTGGCCGGGAATATTCTTGCTTGCTATTGGACTTATCGGTTTTTCCATTTTTCTTTTTCACTATTTTCAAGGCTTCAAAATTTCTCCATACTTAAATTACATTATCTTCTCCGCTATCTCAATGCTCCTAGGAATTCAGCTTATCGTTTTTGCTTTGATTGCTGATATGATCAAATCCGCCCGCCAACTCACCGAAGAACTTTTCTATCAATGGAAGAAGGATAAATATAAGTAATCTTTACGAATTACTAATCTCTTACTAATATACTAATAAATACCTTCTGTTATTAGTAATAAAAAATAATCCAGATTAGTATATTCGTACTTAATTCGTAATTAGTAAAGAAATTCATGAAAATTCTTTTCATCTCTCACTCCTATCCCCCAATTCTTGGCGGAGTGGAAAGTCAAAACTATAACTTAGCCCAAGGGCTTTCAAAAATTGCCCGGGTTAAGATTATCGCTAATGGTTATGGTAAATGGTGGCTACCAGTTTTTGTGCCAATTACTTTCATCCGAGCATTTTTTCTGATGATGAATTATGACGCTTGTCTTGTGGGAAATGGCGTTTTGTCTCCGATAGTCGCTACTTTAAAATTTTTTCATCCTAAGAAAAAGTTTTTTTCTGTTGTGCATGGACTCGATATTACTTTCGCTAATAAATCTGGAATTTTGCCAAAAATTTATAAAGTCATCAATATCCCCTCTCTTAAAAAACTCGACAAACTTTTTATGGTAGGAAATTTTACCATTGAAGCCGCCGTCAAATCCGGAGTGCCTAAGGAAAATTGCATTTTTATTCCCAATGGAGTTTTTATTGAAAATTTCCGAAAAGAATTTTCTCGAGAAGATTTATCCGCTATTTGGGGATCAGACACCACTGAAAAAAAAGTCATCTTGCGCCTTGGAAGATTTGTTCCGCATAAAGGCACCGCTTGGTTTATCAAAAATATAATGCCACGTCTCGATGAAAATATTATTCTGTTTGCCGTAGGAGGTCGCGTTGACAAAAATACCGCCGGCGATCCAGACAATTTTTCCGATTGCGAGCAAGAAATAATCGATAATCACCTAGCAGATAGGGTAAAACTTATCCCTAATATTCCACAAAAGGATTTAGAAGTTTTGCTAAACACTGCCGATTTAGTTGTTTCTCCTAATATTAATTATAAAAATTCATCAGAGGGATTTGGCATCAACGCTATTGAAGCTGCGGCTTGCGAAAGAGTAATCATCGCTTCAAATATGCAAGGCTTGGCTGACGCTATCAAAGATGGCAAGAATGGTTTCTTGGTTGAAAGTGAAAACACTGAGCAATGGGTCAAAAAAATCAACGCTATTTTTTCCGCCGGACCGGAATTCGCCAAAAATTTTGGAGAGATGGCGGGAAAATATGTGCAAGAAAATTTCACTTGGGAAAAAATTTCAAAGAGATATTTGGAAGAGATGGAAAAGATTAGTAAATAAAAGATAGTTAATACGCAATTATCATTCTGAACTTGTTTCAGAATCTTACAGCGTTTCGAGATGCTGAAATAAATTCAGCATGACAAAGATAAAAACACTTTATTATTTATGCTTAATTTTATCTATAATCAAATATTATTTTATATTTCTATCGCCGTAATTTTATTTATTCCGGGATATTTTTTGCTTTTGGCTATTTTTGGAAAATCCAAAATATTAACTGCTTTGGAAAAATTCGTGCTTTCCTTTGGCCTAAGTATAATCTTTGTCGATTTAACTTTGATTCTTTTGGATAAGTTCAATTTACCCATCAACACAAAATTCATTCTGATTTCTATTTTGCTGTTCATTATTTTCTGCTATGGGATATTTGCAATTCGAAAAGAAAAACAAGCAGATAATTTGGAAAGTACTAATTATTCCAAAAAACAAATATTTCTAATAATTTCAATTATTCTTTTTAGCATTCTGATTCGCGCTTTTTTTCTTTCCTACACAATCGCTCCAACCGGAACTGATCTTGGTCATCATATGTATTGGACCAAAAAAATCATAACGACTGGAAAAATTCCAAATTATGAAAAAATAGAAATAGTCCAAAAAGACGGCGCCTATACCATAAGCGAACCATCCGCCATCGATGATTTCATAATCGGTGAACATTTGATTTTTGCTTCCATTGGACTTGTCTCAAAAAATGACGTTACCTCCGCCTTCCCGCCAATCATATTATTCGCCATCAATATAGTAGGCATGTTGGCTCTTTTTGTTTTATCCGAAAGAATTTTTTCTTCTCTATCTTATGGAAAAAATATCTCCATAACTGTTTTGTTTTTTGTTGGCTCTCTTTTTGCCCTTTCCGGTTCACAAGGAAATTTCATCAGCGGAGGCGTAATTGGAAATCTTCTCGGCAACCTGTTTATCCCTTTGATTTTTTATTTTTTCTTCCGAGGAATAGTGGAAAAAAATTCCGCTTTTTTCTCCCTAGGGCTCCTCACCTCCTTTGGTCTCGCCTACACTCATCATCTCAGTACTTTTATTTTTGCCTTTTCCTTAATTTTCGTCCTATTTTTTATTTTGCTTTTTAGAGGCAAGAAATTTTTTTCTGAGATAAAAAAATGGCTGGCGTTGATTTTTTCTCCTAGTGTTTTGACGATTATTTTTTTGGGAATTGCTTTTTTCTTTTTCGTAAGAATGCCGGGATATATTGAAAACCAAGCCGTCAAGACAATTGTTGGCGAGCCATCCCGCTCAACCAAAGCTGGACTAAGTATGATTCAAATTTTTGCCACTGTCGGAGAAAGTCGCGCCACTCTTGGCATAATCGGGATAATTTTGCTTTTTATTTTTTTCAAAAAAAATAAATATCAAAGCGCTCTCCTGGTCGGCTGGTTTCTTTCGATTTTCATTATGTCTTGGAAACCAACCCTCCTTCATATCGACATCCCCTCTTCCCGTATTGGAAACTATCTCATTCTTCCTCTCATTCTTTCAGGAGCTTTTGCGCTAAATTGGATTTTTTTTGATTATCTGCATGTACAAAAAGAAGATAAATATTATTTGAACAAAAATTGGAAATTATCCGCTTTTCTGATTTTAGCCCTCTATGTTTCTATTGGCGGATTTATGTCTCAAGCGCAATCAATTAATCCCGCAAAAGCCAATTCGAAATTTATCGAAACATTCGCCGTCTCAAAATACCTAGCACAAAAAACAACTACCCAAGATTTCATCCTAAAAGATCATAATTATGTTTCGGCTGATTCTTGGATGAAAGTTTTTTTGATGCGGGATTATAGCTATCCTTTCACTCGAAGTTTTTTGTTTCGCTATGATAGCCCAACTCGCGAACAATGCACTCTCCGCATGATATCCGAACCCAAATCATCGGAAGCTAAGAAATGTTTCGCCGAAACCGGCATTAATTTTGTGGTAATCAATCCTCATTATGACAGTTCGCAATTTAGTGATTCCAAAGAATTTTGGAAAGTATATTCTTCTGATTTAATTGGAACTTATTATAAACCAACCAAGTAATTGAATTTATGAAAAATAAAATAATAATCCTAGCAACAATACTTTTTTTTATCCTTAGTGCTTCTTCTTTAGCGTGGATTGAAAAAAAACAATCCGATGAAAATGAAGGCAAGAATTGGTGGGCGCTATATTTCGCCGAACCAAAATCTGATAGTTTGAATTTTGTGATTGAAAATCATAGCAATGAAAATAATTTCCATTGGGAGATATCCTATGGCGGAGATAAAATCAAAGAAGGAAACTCCAGCATAAAAAAAGGGTCCGCCTTGCAATTAAATTCCCACTTAAACATCAAACCAGAAAACAAAAAAATCATCATTCAAGTAATTTCAGGAGATAAGAAAAAAGAAATTTATAAAAATTTATGAAAAAAATACTTTTAGTAACAAGACCAATTGCTCCGCCTTGGGATGAAGGCTCAAAGAATTTCGCCTACTATCTCGCCAAAAATCTAGTAGGTTTTGAAATTAATTTGATGACCAAGGGAATTTTGCCTGAATTAACTGATAATGTTCACCAGCATTCGGTTTATTCAACTTCAGAAATTCGCGATTTCAATTTTTCTCAGAAACTTCGTGCACTTCTTTTTCAATTCAAAACCAAAGGTCAATTTGATATCAATCACTATTTTTTCACTCCCACAAAAATCAATTCATTTTTTATCAAAAATTTTTTCAAATCTCCTAAAACTAAAACAATTCAGACTGTCGCCTCTCTTCGCGACGATTTGTGGTCATCAGAGGATATAAAAAATTTGATGTTTGCCGATCTCATCATCACCTACTCTGATTATGCCAAGAATAAACTAAACTCTCTTGGATTTCAAAATGTCAAAAGAGTTTACCCGGGAATTGATTTGAAAAAATATCAAGCGCAAGAAAAAAATTTGAAGCTTATGCAAGAAAAAAATATTCTGCCAACGGACTTTGTGATAAATTTTTCTGGAGAATATGTGCGTCTCGGGGCAATTGATTTGGTGATTGATAGTTTTATTGAAATTTCCAAAAAAATCTCCACAGCCAAATTATCCTTAGCAGTCAGAATTAAAAACGAAAAAGACGCTCAGAAAAAAGAAGAGGTTATGGAAAAAATCAAAAAAAATAATCTTCTGGAGAAAGTTTCCTTTTTCGATGATGGAAAATATAATATGCCGGAAGTCTATAATCTCTGTGACATTAGTCTTTTTCCAGTACAAAATATGCACGGGAAATTCGATATTCCTCTAGCGGTCATTGAAGCAATGGCCTGTGAAAAACCGGTTATTTTTTCTGATTTAGAAATCCTAAAAGAATTGGGCAATAATAATAATTCTGTTATAATTGAAAAGGATAATCTGAGACAATTGACTGATGCGATTTTTGATTTATATCAAAACAAAGAAAAAAGAAACCTCCTTGGAAAAAATGCCAGAAAATTTTGCCAGGAAAATTTTGACATCCGAAAAATTGCCGGGATTTATGAGGAAATTTATAAAACTTTAATATAAAGGAGGCTCAACCTCCATTATGGAGGTTGAGCCTCCAGCCGAGTTATGTCTGAATATAATTTAGAAAATATTTCGCCCACTAAAAAAAGTTTTCAAACGGAAAAAATGAAAGTGCCAGCTATTTTGTTTTCCAAAGAAAGAAATTTTGAAAAAAGCGATGTCTTGGAAGCGGTTGAAAAAATAGCTGAGAATGAAAATGTTTTTCACTCTATTGCTGTTCTTAGTGAAGCCCATACAAGACCAAACATTAAAAATCCAACTGGTTCAATCGTTGCGTCTCGAAATATAATTCCGGAAATGATTGATGCAGCTCCTAATTGCGGTATGCGCATTATCTTGACCGATCTTTCTGAAAAAGAAATGAGCGTGGAAAAAATAAAAAAAATATTCGATAATCTCCGTCAATCTATGCCATCTAAAAAAATAATTATAGATAAAATTTCTTCAAATCTGGTGTCTGATATTTTCCGTTATGGAAGTCAAGCTATTTTCAATAAATTTCCCATTCATACCAAAAAAGAATTGGCCAATACTTTTTCCCAAGGAAATTTCTTTAAAAACAAGGACGTATCAGAAAAAGAAACTTCCAATGCAATCCCAAAAATTATTTCTTGGATTGGACGATTTAGGCTTGGTAATTTAGGTGAAATTAAAAGTCATTTCATTTATCTTATGCGAGTATCTTCAATTGAAAATGAAAACTTGGCTAAAGTTTTGGGCATTAAAGATGGTCAGTATTTATTTTTT
Source organism: Parcubacteria group bacterium (assembly GCA_041662285.1). Taxonomy (GTDB): domain Bacteria; phylum Patescibacteriota; class Minisyncoccia; order Moranbacterales; family UBA2206; genus UBA2206. Next base: position 9,369 of record JBAZSS010000017.1, on the reverse strand, counting down.
ATGCATACTGGAACTAGTATTGTTGGCAGATACACCGCTTCACTTTACACCTCAAGAAAAATAAAAAGTTTTTCTCAAAAAATTATTTTATTTTTAATCAAATTACTCTCATTCCCCATTCAAAAAAATGACCCCCATAAAATAGACACTGCTTTTCGCGCCTTGGGAAATTATGGTTTTGCCAATAGGACTTTACTAACTCATAAAATAGAAAAAAGCTTAGAAAAAACATTCGAAAGGGCTGTTTCGACTGAACTTCTTTATGACGCTCCTCATGTCTATTTTGATGAGGAAACGCATTTTGATCAAAAAGTCATCGTTCATCGAAATGGCGCCAATCGAGCCTTTGGACCGTCAAGAATGACTCACCACGCGGTTTTTTCTCAAACTGGCGAACCAGTACTGATTGCCCCCTTTGCCAAAGAAATAGCTTATATTGGCGTAGGGACAGATCAAAACGAAGAAACATTTTTTTCCGCTAATCATGAAATTGGAAAAATAACCGGCCTGGAAAATCCCAAAGAGTATGCACAAAAAATTGTCTGCGAAATGGAAAAAAATAGAATCATAAAGTTAGTGGCAAAGCTAGAAACAGTAACAATCCTTTCGTATTAATCCTATTCGTACATTCGTACTAATTCGTAATTCGTAGAGAATAACATGAAATTAATCACAATTTCCGGCCTAGATGGCTCTGGAAAATCCACTCAAATAGATTTGCTAAAAAATTGGCTTGAATCTCAAGGCAAGAAGGTTTTTTATTTTCACGCTGGGAAATTCAGTATTAGCAAGACTTACAATATTTTAAGACCACATAAAATTATTACCGGCAAACATAATGAAAGCGTGGCTAAAGCTAATGTTTTTCAAATTTATCTTCGTCGTTTTGCATTACTGATAGATTTGGTGCGCTTTAAATTTTTAAATAAAAAGTTACTTAACGAAAAATACGATTACATCTTAAGTGATCGGTATTTTTATGACAGCATAATTAATATTGAATATCTGAGCTATCCTAAGGTTCGACCTTTGGCTAGCCAAAGGTCGAACCTTAGGATAGCTACTCCTGATCTAGCTATCTATCTACAGACTGATCCAGGGACTATAATGTCTCGCGAGCGAAAACCCGATCAAGGAATTGACTATCTTGAAAAGAAAAAAGAATTATACGAAACAAAAATCTCTGACTGGAATATAAAAACTCTTGATGGCAACAGAAACAAAGAAGAAATTTTTGAAGAAATAAAAAAAATGATAGACGCTCTATGAAAAATAATAAATTTTCCAAAATTGGTGAAAAAAAACAATCCGTAGTTTCTTCAATTCTTTGGCTGGCTATTGCGGAAATATTTTTCAATTTTTCCGGATACATCATCCATGCCTTTCTTGGTAGAATGTTGGGCCCAGCCGATTATGGACGCTATGGACTGGTTGTGACGCTCACCACAATGATTATAATGCTCATTGGCAATGGCATTCCAACAGCAATGAGTAAATATATTAGTGGTTTTTTTGAAAGCCAGCCAGGACTCGTGCTAAATGTCAAAAAAAGGGCGGCCTTCTTGCAATTTATCCTTATCGGCTCTGTCACTATAATATTTTTTCTCTTGGCCCCTGTGTTGTCTTTTATTCTGCGTGATCCAACTCTCACTCCGCTTTTTCGCATTTCCTCTCTAATTATTCCAACTTTTGCCGCCGCTTCTTTCTATCTCTACTATTATATCGGTATTCATCGTTTTAGTTTGCAATCCACCCTAAAAATAGTTCGCTCTTTCGCCCGAATAATTTTTGTCGTCGGTTTAGCTTATTTTTTCGGATTAAAAGGCTCAATCTCTGGATATTTTCTCGCTCCCGCCACGGTTTTTATCACTGCCTATCTGATTGACAAATTTTTCATCAATCGGCATTTCCCCAAAAATAATGCAGATTTTTTTGATTGGAAAAAACTAGTTAATTATGCTTGGCCAGTGACGCTGTTTATGATTTTTTATGAACTCCTCATTTCTTTGGACCTATACTTAGTCAAAGGAATACTTACTAATGATCATTTAACCGGAATTTATAACGCTTCACTCACTGTCGGTCGAATCCCCTATTATTTGTTCTACGCCCTCACACTTGTCATGCTTCCGTCAATTTCCCGGACAACTTCTCAAAACAAACACGAGGAAACAAAAAAAATAATGACCGAGACCTTCCGATTAATGTTTATGATTTTAGTTCCGATAATAATTCTTATGGTTGTTTATGCTGTTCCACTTGTTCAATTATTCTTTGGATCACGCTACGTCGATTCCGCTCTGCCAATGCAAGTTCTGGCTCCTGGCGTTGGTTTTCTGACAATTTTCTATATTCTTAGTTTTGCCCTAAACGGAGCTGGTAAAGTCAAAATTCCTATGTATATCGCCTTTTTTGGAATGATCTTAAATGCAGGACTAAATTATGTTATGATTTTGAAACTTGGAATTTTGGGCTCAGCCATTGCCACTTCAATTGTTTCAATAATAATTACCACTATAATGCTTTTTTACGCGCTAAAATATTTTGGAAAATTCATCGAAATCAAACGTATTGCAAAAATACTCTTAGCTGGAATTGTCATGTTTTTTGTTTCATATTTTTTCCCTCCGCAGAAATGGATTTTCATTCTATACGGCGCCATTCTTTCTATATTTTATCTTCTTGCATTAATTGTCCTGAAGGAATTTACTATGAACGATTTTAATTTTTTTAGAAAAATACTATTTAAGAAAAAATAATCTAATGGACGAATCAATTATCACAGAAAAAAAATCAAGGAAAGCAAAGTTTCTGCCTTTGCTTTTGATTTTACCAGTGCTAGTTTTGATTTTCTTTTCTCAATATCCAAAAAATTTTGGCACTTTTTTTGGCATTAAAGAAGAACAAAAAACAACCCTAACTGAGGTTCAGTCAGTACAAGAAGTGCAAACTCAGCCAGAGATAAAAAAAGAAGAAAATAATACTATACCAGAAGAACCAACTCAAGAAGAAGATGCAAAAAAAGAATCTCCCAAAGAAGAAGTTCCGCGTCCAGATTTGACTATTGGAATTATCGCCGACGCTCACGCCGGACAAAAACATGGCTTTTCTTTGCTAAATTTAGCTGTTTCAACTTTGCGTAATCAAGTTCAGCCGGATATCGTTGTGGATTTAGGAGATTTAATTGAAAGCCGTGTCGACTACAAAGAAATTTCCAAAAAATCTGCCGAAGCTGATTACAAAAAAGCCAGCGGTATTATCGCTTCTTCATTTCAAACATATCATGTTGTTGGCAATCATGAACTACTTAGTATGAGCAAAGATAATGTTGAAAACCTAATTGGTCGAAAAAATCGTTATGTTGCCAATGCCAAAGGATACCAGATTATAGTTTTAGATGCTAATTATACTGACGAAGAAATGCACATTGACGCCAAACATGACGATTCGTTCATCTATACTGGCACTCTCACTTCCGGTGCGCTAGATTGGCTAGAAAGCCGACTAAAAGAAAGCTCCAAAAATATTATCTTCATCCATCATCCTATTTGGAATCTAGTAAACAAAAATGAAGTTTTAAAAATTCTCAGAAAAAATCAAGATCGCATTATTATGACTGCCAACGGCCACAAGCATCCAGCCACACTCGGAGTTATAGAATTTGGCGGAATAAATAATTATAATATTCCTTCTGCCTATCATCAGCGCACTATCGCTGTGGTGAAAATAAATGGTAATTCAGCAAAGGTTAGTACAAAAAAATATTAATTCAATTCATCTATTGTTTTCCCCACCGATAAACCCACACACTACTAATTTCTTTTTTGTCTGACGAATTTTCTTCTATATATTTCAAAGCATCTTTTTCCATATCCCCTTTTGGATCGCCCGTCACAATCCAGCCACTGGGATTTTCCGTCATTATTTTTTTTAACTCGTCCAAGCTAATTTTTTTGTTCCATTCCTTATTGATAATTTTAGCTTTGGCGTTTTTGTAGTAGAAACTACGAAAATTTCGCGTAAGCAAAGCATCACCTTCGTTTTTATTTTCCAAAAAATATTGAAAAGCTGATCGATAATCGGTTTTGGTTTCATTTTTTAGATAAGGGCTTTCTTTAGAAAAAAAATAAGCATAATTTGGAACAATCAAAAGTGTCGTCATTAGCACGCCAACAAAAACTTTTTTCTGATACGCGGGAAAATATTTTTCAATTTTGTCTGCTAAAAAATATATCCCGCTTGAAAGCAAAATTATCCCAAAAGACATCGCAAAGAAAATAAAACGCAAACCGAAAACTTCATTCCACAAGAAAACTGCCGAAAAAATTATCGCCGAAAAACAACAAACCAGCCAAATTAATTCTTTTTTAATTTTGACATTTTTTCTTAGATTATAAAAACCAAAAAAAATCAAACCGTAAGCTAGAATAATATTTGTATAATCTAAAACTACTGCTTGCAGATATCGCCATCTTGCGTGATCAAAAGCAATTAGATCTTTCTTGGAATAAAATGAATATACTTGAGGATTATTTATATACGCTATAATCAAACCAATCAATGTTAAAAATAAAATGACTGTATATTTATTTAATATGGTTCGTTTTTGATAAAAAGCCAAGAAGGATTGGATGATAAGATAAGCACCAAAAACCACGCCAATATTAAGCGTAAGTGGATGCAGATTAAAACTAAGCAGTCCAAAAATTATTGCTGGCAAAAACCAGATTAAATTTATTCCAAATTTATTCCAAATTAGCTTGATGATTGCAATCCTGCCCGTATATTCTTCTTCAAAAAACCGAAAAAGAAACCAAGAAAAAAGGAGAAAAATAGGAAAAAACATCGCGTACATTCGAAGCATTCGATCAAATGTTATTCCGGAGGTACTTACCGCAAAAAGAAAAGCTGAGATAAGCCCAATAGTCTTGTTTTTAGTGAAATAAACAGATGCGAAATATAAAATAATAATACTAAACCCTCCCCACAGGGCGCTTACCGATCTTGCCGTTGTTTCCGTCAATGGGAAAAAATGGAACAATTGTGCCACTTGAATGCGATAAGGCCAAGCACGCTCATCTCTTGGAGTATATAAATTATCGCTCACTTGATCCAAATTAAAATCCCACGCCAACCACTCGCCAGTTTTAAAATATCCATAGGTGGCGTTAATATCCAAAAACTCATCCGTCACAAATGGCTGTTGCCCAAGTTTATAAAAACGCAAAAAACCACCCAGTAAGATTACAAAAAACAAAATTATTACAATTTTTTTATTATGCATATTATTTTTTCCATCTAAAAACTTCTCCCTCCCCCATTCCTTCAATTTCTATTTTTTCTAAATTATTTTCCATGTATTTTAAAGTGCCTTTTTTGATATTCTTTTTATCATCTTTAGAAAAAACAATCCAACCACCATCATTATCCAAAATTATCTTTTGTAGTTCTTCCGATGATAATTTAACGCGATTAATATCTGTTGCAATAGAATAAATTTTTATATTTTGATCACGCCAATAATAATTACGCCCTCTTCTGGTGATAAGAACATCATTTTTATCCCTATTTTTAACAACATAACCGTATATTTTTTTATAATCCATTTCGTCTTCTAAATAATTTTTTCTATAAATACCGTCTTTAATGAAAAAACAAGTGTAATTAGGAACAAAAATCAAAATAAAAACAACTACCCCCATAAAAATATTCTTATTTTTTCTAAATTTTATTCTCATAAAATCTGCAAAATAATAGACTCCGATAGAGAGCAGTATTATTTCAAAAGGTTTTATAAAATAAAGATATCGACCAGTTGGTTTATGATGCCATAAAAAGATCGCTGTCAGCAAAATAACAAAATAGCATAACGCAACCCAAATTATTTTATTTTTTATTAATTCATTTTTTTTGGAAAAATAAATCCCGAAAAAAATAAAAAATATAACTATCAGATAAGAATTATAGTCTATGGATAATTTTGAAAGATATGAAAAATTACTCATAAAAAAATAAAGACTTCCAAGTTTGCCACTAACGAATTCCCAAAAAAATAAACACGCCATCCCGCCAAGAATAACAGCTCCTATTGTTAAAATTATATACTTCTTATATAAACCTTCCTTATTTTTAATTGAAAAATAAATTTGAAACAGAAAATAAACAACTAAAACAAAAACTATATTAACAGTAAGATCATGTGTTTTCAAACTTAATAAACCTAAAAACAATGTTGGAAAAAACCATAATATATTTAAGCCAGTTTGACCATTGACTTTTTTTAAAAAATTATTATTACCAACATATTTTTCTTCCAAAAATATGAAAAAAGACCATGAGAAAAGAAGAAAAACTGGTATAAACATGGCGTACATACGAACTGTCTGATCGGCTTGAATCGCAGAACTATTAATTGCCAAAAAAAATCCACTTAAAACTCCGACTTGTTTTTTTCCAGAAAAATACGCTCCAACAAAATATATAGTTATGATTGAAATCATTCCCCAAAAAATACTCACTAGCCGTACCGTTGTTTCATTTAGTGGAAATATTTTCAACATTTGGACTACTTGCCAGCGATAAACAATCGAGCGCTCGTCCCGAGCCACTCTCACATCATCTACACTTGGAGCTTCAATGTTAAAATCCCAAGCATGCCAATTGCCAGTCTTGTGATATCCATAAACGGCATTGATATCTAAAAATTCATCAATCGCAAGACTCTTTTCCCCGATTTTATAAAAACGCAAAAAAAATCCAGTTACTAATATCAATAGCATTGCAAAAATTATAAGGTTTTTTTCTTTTTTCATTTTATTGTTATGTTTTGAATTATTATTTAAAATTTTATTTTTAAGTTATTCCCCCCAGCGATAAATCGAAATAGAAGTAGGAATGTTTTTGTTTTCAACTTCTTCAAGATTTTCTCTTAAATAATCTCGGCCGATTTTGCAAACGAAAACCTCATCAATTTTCGGCAAAACAAACAAACCGCTTGGATTTTCGGCAATTATTTTTTTCATAAATTCCAAACAATCTTTTTTCTCGAACGGCAATGTTTGCAAATCCAAAATTTTCACATCATCTCCGTGCCAATAATAACTACGATAAGCCCGAGTGACAAGGATGTCCCCATTTTTTTTATTTTCCAAAATATAAGGGAAGATATTCCTAAAATCAGGATAATAAGCATTTTTCGTATGCAAATAGACTTGATTTTCTTTTTTGAAATAAGAAAAATCAATAAGTGCTAGAAAAGCAACCAAGAAAACGATCATTGCAATTTTTCCTTTTTTTCCAAAGCGACTAAGAATATAAATAGCAACCGCATATACCCCTGAAGCTAAAAGAATCATTCCAAAAGATTGAATAAAATAGATATAGCGCTCAGAAGGAGTTCTCACCCAAGTAAAAATAGCAAACATCAGCGGAACAAAAGCGGAAATAAAAAGAAAAACGGCCTCTTTTTTTCTTCCTAATTTTTTGAATAAATACCATACTCCAATAAGCGCGAAAATAAACGCAACTACCGGCAAACTAAAATCGTTAAAATAATCAAAAAAATAGCGGGGATTGAATTCGAACAAGGCTACTTGTTTTTTGAAAGATTTATAAAATTTAGCCAAGTCTGGCAATTGACTCACAGCGAGATACGCGATAAAAAAAATAGCTATGGTTATTGAATACTTATTTATCTTATTTTTTTTCTCCCAAATAATCCAGCCCAAGAAAGAAAAAGCTAATGCGACAAAAATAATATTAACTGTGAGCATATGGACATTATAGCTAATAAATCCTGCGATAAGCGCCGGCAATAAATATAAAAAATTAACATTAAATTTATCTGCAATTAATTTGAAAAATTTATTCTTGCCAACATATTTCGCTTCATAAAATTGATACACCAACCAAGAGAAAATCAAATAGACTGGAAATAGCATTGAATACATTCGAAGACGCCGGCTATATACTATGCCGGATTCGCCAATTGCGATAAGAAACGCTGCTAGAAGCGCAATCCAATAATTACCAGTAAAATATAGGGCGATAAAATAAACCACCACAATACTTAGTAACCCCCAAAAAACACTCACTGCGCGAGTTGAACTTTCTGTTGGTTCAAAAAATTTATATACTTGTGCCAATTGCCAACGATAAATCTCCGCTCGCTCTGTGCTGGTTTCATCTTGAAGCTTTCCACTAAAAGGTTTTTTATTGCCAAAGTCCCACGCCACCCAATCGCCAGTTTTGAAATATCCATATGAAGAATTCAATTCAAAGAATTCATCCCGATCAAAAGAATTTTCTCCTAAATTATAAATTCTCAGTCCCGCGCCAAGAAAAACTATTAGTGCCAGCGCAACTAAGAAATATTTTTTATTTTGCATACTTTTAACTTAAGTGATTTATTACCAACGATAAATATTAACTCCGCTTACTGTTGACGGAATTTTGACTAAATTTTCTTCCAAGTATTTTCGACCATTTTTACACACTGATAAATGATCAATCTCCGGCAAAACCACTATTCCACTTTCATTTTCGGAAATTATCTTGGCAAATGTTTCATCACAATTTTGTTTTTCCAACGGCAAAACTTTCACATCCAAAACCTTAACTTTCCAATCGGAAAAATAGAAACTGCGATAAGCTCTTGTCACTAAAACATCCTCTGGTTTCAAATTATCCTTCACAACCGCAAAAACTTCTCTAAAATCAATGAAATTTGAAGATTGTCTTTGCTGATACAAATTATTATTACCGATAATATGTGAATAATCAAGCGAGAAAAACATCAAAGTCAAAACGATCAGTGCAATTATCTTTTTATGGTTTTTGAATTTTTTAGCTAAAAAATAATAAAGCGCATAAATTCCAACGGCAGAAAAGATAATCCCGAATGATTGGATAAAATAGATATAGCGTGAAGCCGGTTCCCTTACCCAGGAAAAAACTGCATAGAAAAGCGGGACCATTGCCGAAAGGAAAATAAACAAAGCTTCCTTTTTGCGCTCAAGCCTAAACGCCAAGAACCACCCACCTAAAAAGAAAAGCGCTATTCCTACGACGAGATATCTAAAATCAGTGAAAAAATAATCGACGCTTCTATAATTGTCTTGCCAAAAACTTACCGCCCTGTCGAAATCCTTATAGGCTCCGCCAAGAAACATTTTTAGAAAAATAACGCCGATTATCGATCCAAGAATAGTTAGAAGGTATTTATTTGAAAAAATATTTTTTTCTTTTTTCCAGCTAAGCACCACCCAGACAAGACAATATGCAATCAAAGAAAAAGCGATGTGCACGCTCAGCTCCTGAATTTCATAGCTCACAAAACCAACCAATGCTGTTGGCAAAATAAAATTTGGA
>JBAZSS010000016.1:12614-27843 GCA_041662285.1 Parcubacteria group bacterium | reverse complement strand
TAGTGTCTATCAATTCAGAACAGCTTCTTTTGACAAACACAACAATGTTTCAGTTTCTGAAAACTATTCACTTCTCACTCCAACTAAACAACAATCCGTCCTAGATCTCATCATCTCTAATTTTGAATCTACTTTTGGATGGGTGAAGAGGATTGGGAATTAGAAGTGGGGCTAAAAACAAAAATATTTGAAGAAATTCTTGTTTTTAGTGAGAGAAAGAAGAAGTTAATTTTATCAATAAAATTACAATAAGGCTTATTTAAAGCAAAATTAACTAAAAGCTAACTGAAAGCTATTGCGTGAAAAACTGCCATATGGTAGGATATTTAGGTCGTTTTGAAAACTGGGTGGCAGGGAGGTTTAGCAAAATCTTAGGCTAAAAAAGGGGACATTCCAGACAAACTGAAAATAATGAGCGGACAACTTCAGTGTGATGCGATAAGGAGGATCAAAAAACATAATATTCTAGCATTAATAATTCTCGCGCTAGTCGTGAGGTTGTTTTTTTCTGTTGTTTTTGGCGATAATGCTTTGGCAAAAAAGTCAGAGGACATTTCTGATGGTCAAAAATTCAGTTCAATCGATCCGTTAAAAAACATTAATCCAGAAAACCTTTTTGAAAAAAGTGAGGCAAAAGCTAGTTACAATAAATCAGTCCTTAAAAAAGATAAAGAATCTAATAATAAGCAAGAAGAGATTTATAGTGAGCTAGTAAAGGGCTATCCGTTGGACGTTATGACTTTAGAAATTTCCAAACAGGACAAGTCAGTAGCGGCATTTCTCATAGCAATTGCTAAAAAAGAAAGCAACTGGGGAAAACATTCTCCAAAAAAGAATGGCGAAGATTGTTATAATTATTGGGGTTATCGCGGAGGCTACAACGCGACTGCTTCAGGATATAGTTGTTTTGACAGTCCCAGTCAAGCAGTGGAGGTTGTGGGCGGAAGAATTAAAAGCTTAATCAATCAAGGAATTGATACGCCGGAAAAAATGATTGTTTGGAAATGCGGGCGAGATTGCTCTTGGGATAATCCGACGGCCGTCAAAAAATGGGTGAGTGATGTGAGTGCCTATTATCATAAATTGAATTCTTAAAGGATAGAACTTGCTTAACTGCACAAGTTCTAAATTAAAAAATAAACCAAGGGTGGTTTATTTTTTAATTTTGGTGTAAAATAAGTATGCGAATATAAAAAAAATTATGAATTGGATAGGCATTGCCACACTTGCATATTTTCTTTTAGCATTGGAAATTGTTCTGGACAAATTTTTGCTTTCTTCTAAACGTGTTTCTCACCCAGCCATTTATGCTTTTTATTCTGGAACGATGGGGATGTTTGTGGTTTTTCTCATTCCCTTTGGCTTTCATTGGATTAGTTATGAAAAAATATTCCTTAGTTTTATCGCTGGGATGATTTTTATTTACGGAATGCTTTCGCTTTTTTCAGCAGTGAAAAGGGGAGAAGCTAGTCGCGTGCTTCCGATTGTGGGTGCGGTGGTGCCAATCACATCTTTTTTTCTAGCTATAGTATTCTTGGGAGAAAATTTGGGAATCAGAGGTAGTCTTGGTATTAGCGCTTTGATTTTTGGTGGAATATTAATTTCTTTTAATTTAGCCAAAAGTAGAACGCGAATATTTTTTGAAGGTTTTCGGGCTTCAATTTTAGCTGGATTTCTTTTGGCTGTCTCAACGATTTTTATCAAAGCGTTGTATAATGAAGATAGTTTTTTGAATGTTTTTATCTGGACAAGAACAGGCGCATTTTTGGGTGTATTGAGTTTCTTCCTAATTCCTATTTGGCGAAAACCTATTTTGAAGTCGTTATTGAAATTTAAAAAATCTGAAAAAGAAGAAAAAAAATCCGGGGCTTCTTTTGTTTTGGCTAAGGCACTGGGTGGAAGTGGATCATTTCTTAAGGAAAATGCAGTGTCAATGTCTTTGGCAAGTGTGACTGTGGTGAATGCCTTAGTTTCAATAGAGTACGTTTTTATTTTTGGTTTGAGCATTATTTTTTCTGCTTGGATGCCAAAAATAATGCGAGAAGAAAAAGATTTTAAGATAATAGTTCAAAAAATTATAGCTATTGCTATTATTACCCTAGGATTAATTTTAGTTTCGAAATCTTAGTTTTAAATATTATGAAATATATAAAAAAATTTCTAAGAATTTTTGGAAAAGCAATCGGAATTATTTTTATTATACTACTAGGCTTTTTTGTTTATTTTAATATTCCTGTTAGCGATCAAAATGAAAGGGCAAAATTAGGCGTGACCTTTTCTAGTCGTTACGCCACAGATATCGGAATAAATTGGAAGGAAGCTTATCTGGCAATGTTAGACGATTTGGAGGTGAGAAAAGTGCGACTTCCGGTCTATTGGGATTTGGTGGAAAAAAAGGAAGGAAGTTTTGATTTTTCTGATATTGATTGGCAACTTCAAGAAGCGCAAAAAAGAAATGCTGATATTATTTTGACAATCGGACAGAAAGTTCCACGCTGGCCAGAATGCGCTATTCCGGATTGGGCGATGGTTAGCGATCAAAAAAGAAAGGAATCTCTTTTGAATTTTATCTCAGTGGTGATGGAGAGATATAAAAATAATCCTGAGATAAAATATTGGCAAATTGAAAATGAACCATTTTTGCTATTTGGTATTTGTCCGAAGCCGGACGCGGATTTGTTGGATAGTGAAATTTCAATAGCTCGAAAAATTGATGATAGCCGGAAAATAATTGTTTCTGATAGTGGAGAGTTGAGTCTTTGGGTGAGGGCGGCCAGAAGAGCGGATGTTTTTGGCACCACAATGTATCGCAATATTTATAATGAAAACTGGGGATATTATTCCTACCCAATCGGACCGCGTTTCTTTCGTTTCAAATATGGTCTTATTAGTCTTTTTGCGGAACAAAAAAATGCCATTGTAGCGGAACTGCAAGCTGAACCGTGGATCCAAGGTTGGACAGTGAATGCAACACTGGAAGAGCAATTCAAATCAATGAATGAAGAAAAGCTCAGAGAAAATGTGACTTATGCTCGGCAAGTTGGTTTTCCAGAAATATATCTGTGGGGAGTGGAATGGTGGTATTGGTTGAAAGTGGAAAAAAATTATCCAGCAGTTTGGAATACGGCACGAGAATTGTTTAATGAAGTTAGATAAAAATCGCAATGCTAAGACATCATATTGGCGCTCATCATATTAATACGCCTCAAAAATTTATTTTAATTTTAGCGATTATAATTGCTGGTGTTTTTGGCGCGGTTTTTAGTATAAGAGCCTATCCGGAAGTTTTTCGAACTAATATAACCCTAGAAAGAGCGACAGATATTCGTCCTGAAGAATCAGTGGTGGTTAATTTTTCTTTTCCAGTACTTACGGAAAAGTATGGTGAAGGGATAAGAATAGTCCCAAGTGAGAAATTTTCCCTTCGTTGGAAAGATTCCAATAAAAAACTTGTAATAGTGCCAAAAGATTTTTGGCAACCGCAAATGCAGTATGAAATATTTTTGCCAGCAGGACAAAATATAATGTTTTCCAATATAGAGAAACAATCGCTTGTTTTTTCTACGGAAAAATATCCACAAGTTCAAAAAATAATTCCTGAAAATGGAGCACAAGATGTATTGATTGATATCGAAGATCCAATGATAGTAAATTTCTCAAAATCAACGGTTGATTTTTCTTTGAAGTTTATGCTAAATTCTACTGGCGAAACTTTTTTTGAAACTAATTTCAACCGAGATGAATTTAAATTGATGCCAAAAGATGGGATGAAATATGCCCAAATATATCATCTAGAAGTTTATACTAAATATAAAACTGCTCAAGATGAACAGTATGAGAAAATTTTTGAAAGTTCTTTTGAGACGGCTATGCCTCCAAAAATTATCTGGGATCAAGATAAAAATATCAGGCTAGAACAAGCGAAAAGATATACGACAGCTAAAATAAAAACCGGAAAATATATTGATATTAATTTATCCGCCCAAGTTATGAGTATTTTTGAGGATGGAAAAATTCTGGATTCTTTTATGGTTTCCAGTGGGAAAAAAGGAATGGACACGCCCAAAATGGAAACAAAAATTTATAATAAATCTCCTCGCCCATTTTCCAAAGCCTATGGTCTGTTTATGCCTAATTGGATGGCAATGGTGCCAGATGGAAAGTATGGTATCCACGAGCTTCCTGAGTGGCCCGGAGGCTATAAGGAAGGCGCCAATCATCTTGGAATTCCGGTTTCACATGGTTGCGTGAGACTTGGAGTAGGTTCGGCTAAACGAGTTTATGATTTTGCTGAAGTTGGAACACCTGTGGTTATATATTAATTTGAAGGATATTAATATGTTTAAAAAGTTTATAAAATATTATTTGCCAGCTCTTCTTTGGATGGGGATTATCTTCTATTTTTCTTCTATTCCTGGGCTTAGATATTCCAAGAGTGCAGTAGAAGAAATAATTTTGAGAAAAGGAGCACATTTCGCGGAATTTTCAATTTTATTTTTTCTTTTGTGGAGAATTTTTTTTCTCGCACATAAGCTTAAAATACAAAAGGCTTATTGGCTAGCGTTATTAGGAGCTATTTTCTTCGGTGCCAGCGATGAGCTTCATCAAACATTAGTGATGGGAAGAACGGGGAAAATAATTGACGCTATTTTTGATAGCGGGAGTATTATATTCAGTGCTGAAATATTTTTGATTTTAATCAATCGAAAGATAAAATGGAAAAATATATTTGTCTTGTTTTTCTCAACACTAATGCTGTTAGGCTTAGGAATCAAAATGATTCAAGATGGAAAAAGTAGTGAAAAAAAGGCAGTGAGTGTTATCTTGGAAAATGAGGCAAAAAAGGTGAAAGAAGATTTGGAAAATAGAATCGGTACTTCGGAAAAAGAAATCATTTTAAACAATGAAAAAATGCAAGATGATGCAATAGTGACGCCGGAAAAAATGATAGAAAAAGTTCCTGATAAAATTCTAATTGAAGTTCCATTCACCTCTCAGGCGCCTTTTTCCAAATGGGATGAAATTCATAAGGAAACTTGCGAGGAGGCATCAATTGTGATGCTGGAGTATTATTTTACTGGGAAAAAATTGACTAGAGAAATTGCTGAAAAAGAAATTCAGGCTTTGGTTAAATTTCAAAATAAAAATTATGGCGATTTCAAAGATACTACCGCCCAGCAAACAATCGATTTATTTTTGGATTTTTATGGTGAACTTCCTGAGGGAAAAAAATTGAAAGTAGTTTATGATTTTGAAAAAGAGGATTTGAAAAAATATCTGGCGCAGGGTTTTCCAATTATCATTCCAGCCGCTGGAAGGGAGCTGGGCAATCCAAACTTTACCGCTCCGGGACCGCTCTATCACAATTTAGTTTTGACTGGTTATGATGGCGACACAATTATCACTAATGATCCTGGGACACGAAAAGGCGAGGGATATAAATATAATATGGATGTTTTATATAGTGCCATCCATGATTTCCCCAGGAAACCGGAAAATATTAAACAAGGAAGAAAGGCGATGATTGTGGTGGAGTGAAGTTTGTTATAAAAAATCAAATGTGATAAAATAAAAACATAAAAAGACAAAAATACAAAAATACAAAAAAGAAAGGAGGTGTAATATGATGAAAAAATATAAATATGAAGATATTTTGGTAGGGCTTTCTGTTTTGGCGGTATTGATTTCTGGTTATGATTCGCTTTATCAAACGAATGTTTTGAATCTAGCTGGAACACAATGGATACTTATCGCTTTAGTTTTGGCCGTGTATGGGATTTACGTCAAAATGCGAATGAACTAATTTGAAAAGACTAGGAAATTCACCCTGTTAAATAATTTTAATTTTTTAGAAAAAAATTAAAATTAGATTTGCATATACTGGATAAAAAAATGGGTGAAAAAATAAATAACATAATTTAAATAAGTTGTGTTTTATAGAAAAGATGCAAATCTTATTTAACAGGGTGAATGAAAAATAAAATTGCTGTTTTTGATATTGACGGAACAATCTTTCGGAAAAACTTAGCTTTTGAACTGATTAACGAATTGGCTTGGATGAAAGTTTTTAAGCGTGAAGTGCGCAATGAACTGGTGCAACTTTATACAAAATGGCTAGATCATCATGGCACATACGAAGAATATAGAAAGGCCTTGGTTAAGCTTTATGTGGAAAATATCAAGGGTTGTAGCCGAGATCAAATAATAGAAGCTAGCCAAGTTGTTGTGCCTTTTTTCAAAGACCGAACATATATTTTTGCCGATAATTTAATGGAAGAACTAAAAAAGAAAGGCTATCACCTTATAGCTGTTTCTGGTTCGCCGATTGAGATTGTAGAAGAATATAACAAACATTTGAAATTTGATGCGGTGTTTGGCACAGTTTATGAACTTGATGAAAAAGGTTTTTATACTGGTGAAGAAGCTTTTGCACCGACAGCGCACAAGGGTCATGTCGTTCGACAATATGCGGCGGAAAATAAACTCACACTGGAAGATTCCTATGGTGTGGGCGACACAGAATCGGACGCAAAATTTTTGGAAATAGTGGACAATCCAATTGCCTTCAATCCTAATCTAAATTTGAAAACTATCGCGGAGAAAGAAGGCTGGCGAATTGTGGTGGAGAAAAAAGATGTGATTTATGATATTACTAGTTGCGCAAAAATAATTTAATATTTTAATATAAAAAATATGGAAGCGTATATAATTATTGGAGCTATTGCATTTATTTTTTTCTTCATCATCTATTTGCTTTTGGATTTTGCGATGATTAAGGGTGGTGCTAACCAATTTTGGGATAAGTGGGTGAGAAAAACTCTCTGGATCTGGTTGCCATTTTATGCGCTTCAAAGACTGATTAAGGAAGTGATACTGAAGAAGTAGGGAGTAGGAAGTAGAAAGTAGGGAGTAGTAAATATAAAGCGAATAAAAAATCCTCTTGCGAGGATTTTTTGCTTTCTACTTTCTACTAGCTACTTCCCTTATTTAGCGCTTTCGACGAATTTCTTGAATACCTCAGGATTTTCCATAGCTAGTTGTGAGAGAACCTTTCGGTCGACTTCGATTTTTTTGTCAGAGAGAATTTTGATAAACGAGCTGTATTTTTGACCAACCTCACGAAGAGCAATGTTGAGACGGGTGATCCAAAGCGCTCGCATAGTTCTTTTTTTCACTCTACGGTCGCGATAAGCATAAGCACCAGCCTTAATTACAGCTTGTTTAGCTGCAGCGTAATGAGATTTTCTTTTCCAGCGATAACCTTTGGCGTCTTCCAATAAATTCTTTCTTCTTTTTGAGGCGGAAACTCCGCGTTTTACTCTAGTCATATAATTGACGAATAGTCGCGAATTGTAAAACAAATTAATTCGAATTTATTTGTATTACAATTTGCAGAAATTAGCATTTAGTGATTATAAGGTAAACCTTTCAAAATATTGTGTTCATCGGCTTTAAACAATCTTGTGTCGCCTTTTTTCGCTCGGCCGACCTTACCATTTTCTTTGGAATTATAATGGTTTTGTCCGGTTTTTCGACGGGTGACTTTCTTGTTTTTGGTAATTTTGATTTTCTTAATCAAAGCTTTCTTGGTTTTTAATTTCATAATTCTAATAAATCGCGAATGTTTAAACAAATAAATTCGAATTAATTTGTTTTACAATTCGCGACTATTCGCTAACTAGTTATTATTATATTAAATCCTCCTGGAAATCTTTTTATCTCTTGTTCAATTTTGTTAGGCACGGAAATGCTTTTTACAAATTCAATGAGATTTTGTCTGGCCAGATCGCCATGGGCTTTTTCCCGACCCTTTAGAATTATTTCAATTTTTACCTTGTTGCCTTTGGTGAGAAATTTTTCTGTTTGATCTTTTTTGAAATTCAAATCATGTTCATCAGTTCTAACGCTCAGGCGAATGCCCTTAGTTTCAAATTTTTTCTGTTTGGATTTATTCTGTCTTTCTTCTTTGGATTTTTGGTATTGAAATTTTCCAAAATCCATAATCTTACAAACAGGTGGCACGGCCTTAGGAGAAATTTCAACTAGGTCGAGCATTTTTTGTTTAGAAAGAATCAAGGCTTCTGGAACAGCCATTACTCCAAGCAGTCCTCCATCCTCGTCAATGACGCGAATTTCTTTGGCCCAAATAGCTTCATTTATTCTTGTTTTTGATGCCTTTTGTACAAAAGGCTTTCGATATATTCTTCTAATGGTTTTTTTGTTAATAATTAGTAGTCCTTACGAATTACGAATTGGTACGAATGTACGAAATACGAATAATTAAATAACACAGTAAAAAATTATTCATTTCACATTAGTACATTCGTAAAAGTTCGTAATTCGTAAGGAATTTCGTGGAGATGGCGAGAATCCCTGCCTGCCGGCAGGCAGGGAACTCGCACTGCAGAAATCTAAAATAAAAATTTAAGACTTTTGCTACTGTGGAGATGATGGGAATTGAACCCATGTCCAAAGCTATTCATCTAAAATCCTCTACAAGCTTAGTTAGTTTGTTTAGATTGGAAGTTATGAACTAACAAAATATTCCAACCTTTTTTCTAGTGTAATTTTACTAAATTTGCCTAGAAAATGCAATTTTAGCTATCCTAATGTATAACACCGAGCTCTATCTATTAGGAGTGGATAGTTCGATGGCCTCGGCAATTAAGCCAAAGCGTAGGCAAAGTTAGCTGAGAAAGCTTGCGCTAACACAGTTTTTGCTTTTGAAAATAAGTTTGCACTTATTGATTTGGCGAAAGATTTATGAGGATTACGCCGTACTCAGCTTGCATATTTTAAACGTACAACTTGTCGAAACCAAACATCCCCCCTGCCTGCCAAATTTTCTTATTTTGTTATATTTTACCCCAACTAAGAATTAAAAGTATCCAACTGAAACAGTTGAGGAATTATAATAAGATAGGAAAATTAGGCAGGCGAGCTCGTTGGTATTACAAATTCTTTATCATTCTTCTGATATTCCTGTCATCTTCTCTTTTCTTGATTTTGTCTCGTTTATCGTATTCCTTTTTACCTTTTCCGAGGCCAAATTCTAGCTTAATCAGACGTCTTTTAGTATATAATTTAATTGGCACTAATGTCAAGCCTTGAGTGCGAGCTTTGCCAATCAAATGCTTTATTTCTGATTTCTTGAGCAGAAGCTTTCTCGGGCGGGTTGGATTATAATTATTGATAATTCCAGCGTGAATATAGGGTGGAATATGCGCATTAGTCAGATATAGCTCAGCGCCATGGATTGTCACAAAGGACTCTTTGAGACTCACATGCTTGGTTTTTATCGATTTTACCTCATGACCAAAGAGTTCAAGGCCAGCCTCGTAGTTTTCCAGGATTGCATAGTCAAAATTAGCGCGTTTATTTATAGCTAAAATACCCATATGCATAGTCTAGCATTTCTTGTTTATTTTTGCTAGAATTAGCATATTAAGCTTTAAGTTATATTTATGGATCAAACAGGACAACAAATTTTTCAATTTCTTTCGCATTATGGTTATGCCATAATGTTGCCTCTCATGATTATTGAAGGGCCAGTGGTGACAATTATCGCGGCGATGCTCGCCAGCCTTGGCGCCTTTAATGTTTTTGTGGTTTTGATTTTGTCGATAATAGGGGATATGGGTGGGGATATAATTTTTTACGGCTTAGGCTATAAATATGGAATGGGATTTGTGCGACGCGTGGGAAAATATATTGGTATCACAGAAAAACTTGTGCAACGAATGGAAAAATATTTTGAGCATCATGGAGGAAAAACTATTTTTGCCGTGAAATCAACCACGGGACTTTGTTGGGCGACTTTCACAACGGCGGGAATCGTGAAGATGGATTTCAAAAAATTTGTGAAGTATTCTTTTTATGGAGGAATCGTGTGGAGTGGATTTTTGGTAGCAATGGGATATTTCTACGGTTATCTTTGGCGAGAGATAAAGCAATATATTGAATGGATTGGCTGGCTTATTTTTGCCCTAGCTATCAGCTCTTTTATTTTTGTGAATATTTATAAAGGATATCAAGCAAAAAAAATGCTAAAAGAAAATAATAAGTAGTTTTGTATTTGCTAAATAACATAGAAATAGTAGAATAATAGATATGACTAAGGGGATATATAATGAAATTAATAGTATTCTTCCGGGTGATCCCAAAGCCTTATATCAGGAAGAGCAGGGCCTTCTCAAGGAGCCTTTTTATTTTCCTGGCACTAATGGCAAGGCGGTTTTGCTTTTGCATGGCTGGACATCAGTGCCGTATGAACTTAGGCGCTTAGGGAAATATCTCAACGAAAACGACTATACGGTTTCAGGCCCGATGCTCCGTGGACACGGGACAGTTTCCAAAGATTTAGAAAATGTTTACTGGGAAGATTGGTTGTGTGATGCGACAAAAGCCTATGAAGAATTAGCTAAGAATCACGAAGATATTTATGTGGCAGGAACTTCTCTTGGAGCGAATCTAACAGTAATGCTGGCAAAAAACAAACCAAAAATTTCGGGTATTATTCTTATGGCGATGCCATATGCGGTGAGATTTGAAAGGCTAGGCAAAGCTGTGTTAAGGTTTGCAAATATTTTCACAAAATATGGTTGGAAATTTTACCCACCTTTTTTTGGAAGCCCACACTTAGTCACCAGAATGATTTCATACAGAACATATCCAATCAAAAGTGTTTTGGAAGTGGCTGATCTTATAAAAATTTCTCGACAAGAAATTTCCAAAGTTACACAACCATGCTTTGTGATGCAATCAAATAGGGATATTATTATCCCTGGAAACAGTTTGGAAAAAATTTATGAAAAAATAAGTTCGAAAGTTAAGGAAAAAAAATATGTTCACAAAGCTTATCATACTTTTATCTCCGATATTAAAAACGAACACATCTTTCAAGATATACTAAATTTTATAAACAAGAATTAGAATGATTCTCGATATTTTTTCGTAGATTCGCATTTAATTCGTAGTTTCGCATCGGCTTATGAGAATAGGAATTTTCACCAATAATTATTTGCCTAACCCGTATGGAGTTTCAACTTCCATAGAAACATTTCGGCGTGAATTCGAAAAACAAGGACCCGCCTCGACTCGCGGAAACGACCGCTCGCCCGCTTCGCCGAATCGAGGCGAGTCGACGCGAGGCGGGCATGAAGTTTTTATTTTTGCACCATATTGGAAAGGATATAAGGATAATAATATTAATGTATTTAGATATCCTTCGATTGATATTGAAATTAAATTTCATTTTCCTTTGGCGATTCCATATTCTTGGAAAATGAATAAAATAATAAAAAATCTTAATTTAGACGTGATTCATGCTCAACACCCCAATCTTTTGGGAAGCGTGGCGATGAAATGGGCGAGGAGGAAAAAAATTCCCCTTATTTTCACTTGGCACACACTTTATGATCAATATACTAATTTTGTGCCATTTATTCCGGCAAAAATTTCAGCGGGATATATCATCAAAAAAGCAGTTAAATTTGCCAATCTCGCGGATGCAGTAATTGTGCCGACAGATTCAATTATTCCAATTCTTCGAAAATGGGGAGTGGAAAATAAAAATATAATCCCAATTGCCACAGGAGTTCTTGAGGAAGAATTTAAAAATGCTGACAGAAATAAAATAAGAGAAAAATATAATATAAAAAATGACGAAAAGGTTCTACTTATGATTTCCCGATTAACAGCGGAAAAAAATGTTGAATTTGTTTTTCGCTCACTTAAAAATATCCTAGCGGACTGTCCGCTAGAGGGCGGACAGTCCGCTCTTAAGATTAAATTTCTAGTAGTGAGTGATGGATATTTGTTGCCAAAACTCAAAGAATTTTGTGCTGGAGAAAAAATTTCAGACAAAGTTATTTTTTGCGGGGAAGTGAAAAGAGAAGAAATTAAAAACTATTATGCCGGTGCGGATATTTTTGTCTATGGATCTAAATCTGAAACGCAAGGAATGATAATCACCGAAGCAATGTATATGGGATTGCCGATTGTGGCAGTGAGTGCTACGGGAATAAATAGTTTGGTTTTGAATAATGGCAATGGGTTTTTAGTTTCTAAAAATGAGAAAGAATTTAAAACAGCGGTTTTGAAATTAATTACGGACAAAGATTTGCGAAAAAAATTTGGCGAAGCGTCTTCGCGCATTGCCAGAATGAATTTTACCGCTTCGGTTTGCGCCAAGAAGATGTTGGAGGTGTATCAAAAAGTAATTGATGTTTACAAAGCAAAAATAATAGGCTAGAATTAGTTAGTTCTTGTATTAAACATTTTAAACTTAAAATGATAAGGAGGTGAGCAATGGGAAATCCATTTTCAAAAATAGTAATGCCTGGAATGGAAGTCCGGTGTGTTTGCGGGTATAGGTGGGAGGCAGGAGAGGATGACGAAAGTGTTTCCAAATGTCCAACATGCAAGAAAGAAACTGGATTTACTATAGATTCTTTTGGAGAAATCAATGTCGATTCAGTTTTAAGAAACGCAAAAGAAATGGCTGGTTATCGTTGCCGAGATGGAAAAATTTCCGTCTAATTTTTTCACTCAAGGTGAATTTTCTCCGAAAACTTTTTCAGGGCATCAGCTAGTAGCGGGTGTCCTTTTAATTTGGGATCGTTTTCCAATAAATCTTTTGCTTCGGCACGGGCGAATTTGATGAGTTTGACATTGCTCAAATGTTCCATTGCGATATCAGGCAAGCCTGATTGAATGGTGCCAAAAAATTGTCCTGGGCCACGTAGTTTCAAATCATGTTCGGAAATTTCAAAACCATCATTGGTTTTTTCCATTATTTTTAAACGCGAAGGAATATGCGTAGGGACTAAGTCCCCAATTGGGGACTTAGTCCCTGAATTGGCAAACAAAAAACAATAAGATTGCTGTATCCCTCGTCCGACGCGTCCGCGAAATTGATGAAGTTGTGTTAGTCCAAAGCGCTCGGAATTTTCAATGAGCATTACAGTGGCATTGGGAATATCAATGCCAACCTCCACCACCGAAGTAGAAACTAAAATATCAAAATTTTTATTTTTAAATTTTTTCATCACTTCTTCTTTTTCTTTGGCTTTTAGTTTACCGTGCAGAAGCCCCAGTTTGAATTCGGGAAATATAATTTTTGACAATCTTTCGTGTTCGGCCTTAACGGCTTTGACATCAATCATACTTTCAGAAAGTGATTCTTCAATGAGAGGTAAAATGACAAAAACCTGCCTTTCTTTTTTAATTTCGCTTCGTATAAATTCATAAATTTTATTTCTCTCGCTCGGTGTGACTATCTTTGTTGTAATAGGTTTTCGATTTTTCGGCATTTCGTCGAGAATAGAAAGATCTAAGCTACCGAAAAATGCAATGGCCAAAGTTCTTGGAATTGGCGTGGCAGTCATAGTCAACAAATGTGGTATTGCAGTCGTAGAGACGCAGCAATGCTGCGTCTCTACGCTTTGCAAAGAAGCGCGTTGATTGACGCCAAAGCGATGTTGTTCGTCTATAATGACTAATGCCAGATTTTTGAATTTAACATCTTTTTGAATAAGGGCATGAGTGCCGATAACAAGATTGATTTTATTTTGTGCCAGCCCCTCGAGTACTTTCTCTCGTGCTCGCCTAAGGTTCAACCTTTGGCTAGTAGCCAAAGGTTGAACCTTAGGCTGGGTGGAAATAAGTTTGTATGAGCTTGTCAAAAGGGCAATGTTAAAATCATAATTTTTAAATATCTCACAAAAACTTTCGAAATGTTGACGAGCCAAAACTTCCGTGGGCGCCATAATCGCTACTTGATATCCAGCGGAAATTGTTTGTAGAGCTGAAATGGCGGCGACAATTGTTTTGCCTGATCCGACGTCACCATTCAAGAGGCGATTCATTGGATGCGATCTTTCCAGATCTTTCAGAATTTCGAAAGTTGATTTTCTTTGGGCGTTAGTCAACTTAAAAGGCAAATTGCTTACGAAATTTTTGATAAGTTTTTCATCAAATTTTATTTTATTTGAATCTTTTTCTTCAAATTCTTTTTTAATCTCTAGAGTTTTTAATTGCACTAAAAACATTTCTTGAAAGGCTATTCTTTTTTGAGCGCGAACTAATTTTTCCACATTATCTGGGAAATGAATTTGAGATAGTGTAGTATAGATATCAGGCAAATTATATTTTTTTCGAATTTCAATAGGTAAGATGTCGGGTATATTTTTGGCGAGAGGCAATAGGGTTTTTATCTGCCAGCGAATCCATTTAGAAGTAATGCCGGAAGTTTCACTGTAGATTGGCACGAGGCATCCCGTATTGGTGGCATCGCGAGTGGATTTTTCAAAAGCGGGATTGCTCATGGAAAAATATTTACCACTTAGTCCTAGTTTTCCAGAAAATCTTGCGGTTGAGCCAATGGGAAAATTTTCCAAGATATAGGGTTGATTGAACCAGACCGCTTTGAGAAGATTTCCACTTTGATCCTCAATGATAATTTCCGTAATAGTCATTTTCCGTCGAAAGAGGCGATTGTTTTTAGCTTTGATAATTTTTCCGGAGGTTGTGATAGCTTGCCCAACAAAATCTTTTGAAAGTGGAACTATTTTGGAAAAATCATCATAGCGAAAAGGAAGATATAATAGCAAATCTTTAACCGTAAAAAGTCCGAGTTTTTCCAAAACATGGATATATTTAGGCGTGATACGGGGGACAGATTTTAGTGAAGTGTTTATGTCTAGCATAAACTAAGTATAAAACAAAAAGGGGAAAGGAGAAAGTTGAATAAATTCTTGTGCGCTTAGCAGGAATCGAACCTGCGACCTTCTGGACCGCAACCAGACGCTCTATCCACTGAGCTATAAGCACATCCTTAATATATAGCACAGGAGAATAAAAAACTCAATGTAGGAAAAATAAAATACGTATTATAATACGTGTTTCAATATGTATTTAATTTTACTTTATTTATTCTGTTCAATTGGCGTATTTGGTCTGATTTGAATAATTTGGGCGGTGATAATTCCCGATGCGTCAGTTTGACCGTTCACCATTACTTGGTTGCCAACGGTTAAATCTGTGGCAGAACCATCAATGGATTTTCCAATAGTTGTGGAATTGGAGAAATAAACAATTTTAGAACTACCGTCCTGGGCTTGGACAGTGATGCTTTTGTCATCCTTGGCAGTGACTTTTCCATTTATAAAACCGCCACCATTACCATTCGGTCCTCTTTGACCTCTAGCTTGTTGTCCATTAGCTCCTG
>JBAZSS010000016.1:0-12604 GCA_041662285.1 Parcubacteria group bacterium | reverse complement strand
ACTTCTTTGAGATGCACGTGCTGATGCAACAGATTTTTTTTCATAAATAGTTCCGCCATAAAAAGCACCTGCTCCGACTACGACTATTGCAACTACTGCAATAGAAATTATTGTTTTGTTGTTCATATTTTTATAAAATTAATTTATTATTCATATCTTAATGCTTCAATCGGACTTAAATTGGCAGCGCGACGGGCTGGATAGAAGCCGAAAATAATTCCTACTCCGGCGCCCACTCCAAAAGCTAGGAAAATTGAAGACAAAGAAATACTAGTTGTCAGTGCGCTGATAAAATGAGTGACAGCTAATGAAGCTAGCCAACCTAAGAAAATTCCAATAGCTCCACCAAGAAAAGTGAGCACGACCGCTTCGGAAAGAAATTGCAAATTAATATAAATTTTTCTGATACCAATAGCTTTTCGCAGACCAATTTCACGTGTTCTTTCAGTGACAGTAGTGAGCATCATATTCATAATGCCGATACCGCCAACCAAAAGAGAAATTCCGGCGATAGAAGAAAGCAGAATTGTGAAAGTGCCTGTGATGCTAGTGGCAGTCGCGATGATGTCATTTTGATTCATAATAGTGAAATCGGCACTGGCAGAATCAGAAATTTTATGGCGTGCTAAAAGCAAATCGGTAATTTGTTGTTGAACATCAGTCATAGAATTTTGATCTATAGCAGCGATGCTAATGTTGCTTAAATTTGCATTGCCAGATATATAATGCTGGGCAGTGTTTAAGGGGATATAGATGATATCATCTTGGTTGCCAAAACCACTACCGCCTTTGGTGAGGGTCATTCCAATTACCTGAAAGTCCATCTTGTTGATTCTAATAGTTTGTCCGATTGGGTTGGCGTCTGTTCCAAAAAGATCATCGCGCACTGTTGTTCCAATGACAGCCACTTTGGCGGAAGTTTTCATTTGTTGATCGCTAAAAAATGATCCGGAATCTATTGTCACATTGCGGACAGTCAAATAATCGGCGGTTGTGCCGAGAATTTGGGTGTTCGTGTTGTTGCCCTTGGCCGTCACTTGGCTACGCTTTTGAATAGCAGGAGCGACAGCCTGGATGTTTTCAATTTCACTTTTGATCGCATTGGCATCTTCCACAGTGAGTGATTGCGCACTACCTCCGCCTTGACTCACGCCACCCACTCTTTGTGCTCCCGGATTAACTAAAATTAAGTTTGAACCAATAGCTTCAATATTTTTAGAAATGGAATTTTGTGCACCTTGTCCAATGGCTACCAGTGCAATCACAGAAGCAATGCCAATGATAATGCCGAGCATTGTGAGACCAGAACGTACTTTGTTTCCGGCGAGTGACCAAATTGTTTCTTTGAATAAATCTGCGAATTTCATATTTTTTTAAAATTAAATAATTTTGTCATGAGGATTATTGACAACATCTTTTTCAACCATGCCGTCGCGAATGTGAATTATTCGGTTGGCATAATCAGCTACATCCATTTCGTGAGTGATGAGAATTATCGTGTGACCTTTTTGATTGAGTTCTTGCAAAGCGTCCATAACTAGGTGGCTAGTTTTAGTGTCCAAATTTCCCGTTGGCTCATCGGCTAAAATTATGGAGGGATTATTAATTAGTGCTCTTGCAATAGCTACTCGTTGCATTTGCCCGCCAGAAAGTTGGTTGGAAAGATTTTTAAATAATTTTTCTTCCATACCAGCATATTTCAAACATTCACGAGCACGTTTTTCTCTTTCAGTGCCAGGGAGGTCAGAATAGAGGAGTGGCAACATAACATTTCGCAGAACCGTTGTTCTTGGCAGAAGATTAAAGGATTGAAAGATGAAACCAATTTTGTTTCTTCGCAAATCAGAAAGTTCATCATCTTCTAATGCAGAAACCTCATGTCCATCTAGAGAATATTCTCCACTGGTAGGCGTGTCTAGCGCGCCAAGAATATGCATCAAAGTTGATTTTCCAGAGCCGGATGGTCCGATAATAGAAACGAATTCTCCTTTTTCAATGTGAAAAGAAACATCTCTTAGCGCATAAGTTTTCATTTCGCCATTGCTATATATTTTTGTAAGATTTTTACATTCAATCATTTGAAATACACGAATTGAACTAATATTTACACGAAGTAAAACTGGGTTTGTTTATTCGTTAATTTTAGTGTCAGCATTCGTTGTTTTAGTGTTTAATTTTAGTCTCCACGAAAACCTCCGCCACCAAGTCCTGGGACGCGCAGACTGCTTCCGCCAGATCCGGATGTTGTTGAAGTAGCACCTGATTTTATGGTTTGAGTAATTACGTTGTCTCCAGCCTTTATCCCACTTATGATTTGTGTGTCAGTGTTATTCGACAAGCCAATTTCTATAGGAATTTGTTCTGGGGTTCCGTTGGTTAAAAATTGTACATAGGAACTGCCATTTTGTGTTTTGACGGCACTGTTTGGCACTAAAAGCACATCTTGCTTGGCGTCAGTTATAATAGAAGCAGAAACACTCATAGCTGGTTTGATTCTTTCGTCCAACGAATCAAAACCGATTGTGACATTATAAGTGACAACGCCCGAGGTCAAAGTTCCTAGTGAATCCATTTTTTCTACTTTTCCAGTGAGAGATAATCCTTCAATTCCATTGAAAGTCATAGTGGCTTTTTGTCCAATACTTACATTTGAAATATCTACTTCATTAACTTGCACTTGTGCTTTGAGTGTATTTAAATCGCCAATGATAATTGGAGCAGATGAGTTGCTGTTAGAAGAAAGTCGACTTAGGTCGTCGCCATTTTTAATGTTTATTGCGTTGACTGTTCCGCTAATTGGAGCCGTGACAGTTCTTTTAGCTGCATCAGTAAGGGCATTTTGATATTTAGCTTGGGCTAAAGGCACATTTTCTTCTGCTGATGTTAAAGATATTTTCGCGGCTTCCAATTTATTTTTGAGAATATTTTTTGTAGCTGATCCACTACTGTTGTGATCGAGATCATAACTGGCCTGTTTTTTGCTAGCTTTGGCTGATTCCAAAGAACTTTGCGCCTGAATATAAGAAAGCTTAGTTTGATTTGCGTCTATACCTAATTGATCATTCACTATAGTAAAAAGTGTTTGGCCTTTTTTGACGCTGTCACCAATGTTTACTGCCAAATTAGTTACTGTTCCAGTAATAGTTGGATCAACCGTAGCACTTTGATCAACAATCACATTGCCTGAGCCGGAAATTGAAGAAATAAGTGTTCCTTTTGTTACCGCTGTTGTTTTATACTGCAGGACTACAGGCGTAGCCTTAGATTTGTTATACCAATAATAACTGCCCCCAATTATTATTAGCCCGACAATAATCCAAAGATAATGTTTTTTTATAAATTTCATATTAGTTTAGTATTCCATTAGGATTAAAAACTCGAATAAGACTAGCGTTCACAGCACCATTTTCATCTGGACTGCCCATCACCACAATTTCATCGCCTGTTTTCAAGTCGATTATTTTTAAATCATCGCGACGAGATTTAATGAGGGTTTTGTCTGTTACGACTACAGTATTTTCTTTGCCATCGCGATCTTTGATGATTAGGTTGGTGTCAGTGATAGAAATGATTGTTCCAGCAACGCCGTGGGCATTTCTGAAATCTCGGCCTTCGAAATTATTCATAAAATCTCGTGGAGGTCTAGGCAAGAAGCCAGGAAGGTTTTCATCTCCATTTCTCATGCGCGGTCCCATAAAATTTTGTTCATAATTCTCTCCAAACTTATAGGAGAAGTGAGCTTTTTTTAGCCCCACTGCCACTCCCGAAGCAAAGACTAAAAATATAAGCAAAATTTCTCCAATGACAATCAAAGCAATTTTGAATGATTTTGATCTAGGAACCTTGATTTTGCTTAGCACGGAATTTATTTTTGAGTCAGGTGTCGGACTCGTTTCTTTTTTGTCCATAGTTTTAGAAATAATATTTATGCTTATTAAATTTATCAAAAATTTCGCAAATGAAATATAGCGATACTAATAAAGTAAAAATTGGAATTAGCATTACGGCGAAAGTCATTGCTGGCAATGTTTCCAAGAGGGAATAGAAAAATTCTTGTGAATGCGTGACAACCACTGAGACGTCGGAAAAAGCCAGAGAAAGAATACCCCAGAACTGTGAATCAAGAAGTGATTTTCCGAAAAATAGGAAAATATAAATGGCCATTGAGATTGAAAGAAAAACTCCAGAAAAAGAAGAAACAGCTTCCAACCACAATTTTCTTTTTTGCATTTTTTCAATTTTTGTCAAAATCAAACCAACAAGTTTTTCACCTGGACTTTTTTCGGAAATATTTTGAAATAATTCGGTTAGCTTTTTGCTCATAATTATTATACGAGTTAAAAATTAGAAAAGACGCAACAAAATCTGGGAACGCGGACAGTCCACTTATTTAGCGGACTGTCCGCTCGAAAGCAAAATTTCTTTCAAGTTATTTAGTGCTCGCAAATGGCGACTTTTTATGGTGCTGTAGGGAACGGCGAGAATTTCAGAAATTTCTTGTAGGGAAAAATCTTCTTTGTAGCGCAACATCAAAAGCGCATGATAATCAGTCGGTAATTGGGCTAATTTTGTTTCAAAAACTTTTTCTCGTTCGGCTTTTTCCAAGACTTCTAAGGGCAAAATATCTTCTGCTTTTATGTTTTCCAAAACATTGTCGCCCTCTTCATTGAGAAAATTAGAAAAGGGGATAGTTTTTTTCTTTTTGAAAAAATCATAAGCGGTGTTTTTGGCAATAGTAAAAAGCCAAGTTTTGAAATTTTTCTCTGTGTCAAAACTTTTCAAATTTTTCCAAGCTTTGAAGAAAGTTTCTTGTGTGAGGTCATCCAGAGTATCTGAATCGCGAACAAAAGTGCGTAAGAAGTTATAGACTGATTTCAAGTATTTTTTCAAAAGTTTTTCGTAGGCTTCGTCATCACCCTCAAAAAAAGCTTGGATTAGATTTTTGTCTTCTTCGTGCATGGTGTTACTTTATCATATAAACAAAAAATAAAAAAATCTGCGAAATAAAATTCACAGATTTTTTATTAGCGGAAAGGGTGGGATTTGAACCCACGGTCCAGTTGCCCAGACTACTCCTTAGCACGGAGCCGCTTTAGACCACTCAGCCACCTTTCCGTTACTATTTTGTTCTATTTACGCGGAAGAGGTGAGATTCGAACTCACGGAACCCTTTCAGGTTCGACAGTTTTCAAGACTGTTCCCTTCAACCACTCGGGCACTCTTCCATGGATTATGGACTTATTTTAATCTACAACATATTAACTATGAAAGCAAATGTTTCTATGCTATTATATAATAAAAGCAAAAATATGTATATAAAAAGAAATCAAGAACAAAAAGAGCCAGAAGAAAAATTAATAACTGCCCCAGAACCGCAAAAATTTTTGCCACCGGATGATTTTGAAGAATTGGAAACTCCGCATGATATGCTCATCGAAAAACACTCACGTGATGTGCGTCTCCATTGGCGCGCGCCAGAATTTGAAATTTTTGAACGGGATCAGAAATGGTATTTCTATATAGTAGCTATTCTTTTGGCAATTATTGCTTATGCCATTTTCACTAATGGGCTAGTGATGGCCATCACTTTTATTTTGATTGGCGTGGTGGGGTATATCTACATTGAAAAAGATCCACGCACTTTGGATTTTATGCTAACGCGGGATGGCGTAGTGGCAGGAAGAGAAATTTATGATTTTGACAACATTCGATCATTTTGGATTTTTTATGAAGAAGATGGTCTGCGTGTTATCAGTTTGCATACCCAGAGTTATCTCGCACCTTTCATTCATATTCCCATTCACGATCAAGACCCCGCTGAAATCAGAAAAATCCTTTTGGAATATATCCCCGAAGAAGAACATAGACCGGGGATGATGGATACCCTTGATCGATTGTTAAGATTATAAAAATTACTTAGCAGAGTTAATTTCTTGTCGCGCAATCACAACGGCAAAGACTT
Organism: Parcubacteria group bacterium; assembly: GCA_041662285.1. Classification (GTDB taxonomy): domain Bacteria; phylum Patescibacteriota; class Minisyncoccia; order Moranbacterales; family UBA2206; genus UBA2206. Next base: position 6,642 of record JBAZSS010000016.1, on the reverse strand, counting down.
TTTTGGCGCCGGTGGATTTTAGAACTTTGGCACATTCGAAAAGAGTGGAGCCGGTGGTGCAGATGTCGTCGACTAGTAGAATTGTTTTGCCCTGTAGAGACGCAAAATTTTGAGACGCAAAATTTTGCGTCTCTACGTTGCAATTCAAACCAAAAATATTTCGGACATTCCTTTGCCTTTCTTGATAATTTTTTATTTTCATCTGCGCGGGAGTATATTTTTTTCGGATAAGAAAATCGGAAATAATTGCAATGGGAAAGCTGGGAGTCAGGTTTTGGGAAATATATTGAGCAAGAATTTCTGATTGATTGAATCCTCGCCACCTCTGGCGCCTAGGATGAAGGGGGATAGGAATGATGAAATCTGGCAGAGGTGAATTATGAGAAACAATAGCCTCACACATAATTTTAGCTAAAATTTCACCCAAGTCAGGAATGAAATTATACTTAAAACAATGGACTAGGCGGGAAAGCCCATTTTTTTCGTATTTAGCACTCACAATGAGGGCATCTAGTGGCCAAATTTCATTTTTGGCTAAGAATTTATCCTTGCATTTTGGACAAATTCGGCCATTTGGGGAGATTGTTTTTTCGCAATAAGGGCAAACTTGAACAGACAGAATAGAAATTTTTTGAGTGCATTCTCGACAAACCCATTCTCCATATTTTTGACAATGCAAACAGCGGATAGGAAAAAGTGTATCGAGGATATATTTTTTTATTTTCTGGAAGGGCATAGTTTTTTTATAAAGTAAAAACTTTTAAGAATGTATGATAATTAATTATACATTAGTACATTCGTATTAATTCGTAATTCGTAAGGGCTACCTGTGGATAACTTTTTAAGTTAGTAGTTGAAATATAAAAAATGTGGTATAATTAATTTGTGGAAAAAATGCAAGTTAATTTTAATTTAAATAAAAACAAAAATGTTTGATTTTGGTTTTGGAACAAAAAAAATTCTAGGAATCGATATCGGCGCTTCAGCTTTGAAAATAGTTGAATTGGAATTGCGTTCTGGCAAAGCCTATCTTTCTAACTATGCTTGGATGGAAATTCCTGATATTTCAGAAAAAAATAACAACATTGGCTCAAGCTTTTTTGAGACAGCTACTCCAGAATATATAAAGAAGGCTCTTAAGTTGGCTAAAATAAAAACTAAAAAAACATATGCATCTATCCCATCTTTTGGGGGCCTCATTACACTAATTGATTTTCCTGAAATGGCACCAGAAGATATGGAACAGGCGATAAAATTCGAAGCCCATAAATATATCCCAACTTCTTTGGATGAGGTGGTGACTAGCTGGGAAGTTATCAAAGATGAGAAAACAAATAATAAACAGAAGAATAATATCCAAGTTCTTTTGGTGGCAGCTTCAAAAAATAAAGTTCTAACCTACGAAAAGATAATAAAAGATGCTGATCTCAAGCCACTCGGGATTGAAATGGAAAATTTAGCTATGGTGGATTCTCTTGTGGGTAATGATTTGGGAAATTTTATAATCATAGATATCGGCTGGCGAGTTTGCAATATAATTTATACAGAAAAAGGAATAATCAAAGCCAACCGCAACATTGATGCTGGAGGGAAGGACATTACCAAAATTATTGCTAGAAGCTTGGGAATAACTTTTGAAAGAGCGGAAAAAATGAAAATTTCCGAAAAAGATTTTTTTAGCGCAGAATCAAGTTTGCATTTTCCTTCAGTTGATATAATAGCGGGTGAGATAACGAGAATAATTAATGTTTTGCCAAAAAGAGGAGATATCCCAGATGTTGACGCGCTAATTCTTTCTGGTGGAACAGCTAATCTGTTTGGTTTTAGGGAATTTATCCAGAAAAAAATAGGAGTAAAAACTATTATTGGTAATCCATTTAGTCGAATAGGTTATGACAAAAAAATAGAACCAGCTTTGGAAAAAATTAAAAGTCAATTTTCCGTAGCGATAGGATTAGCCCTAAAAGGAATAGAAAATTTACGTGAAAAATAAATAATTAATTTAAATAAAATAAAAAAATATGCCAAATATAAATTTAGCAACCGAAAATGTTCCAAGAGGGAGTTCTAATTCAATAGGAAAGGGCTTACTTTCAGTTATAATCATCCTAATACTAGTAATAGTATTATACGGAGCATTACTCTTTGTTAATTCTCAACTATCTTCAAAAACTAAAGCTGTCCAAGATGAATATGATCTTGAATATCAAAAATTCTTATCGGGTAACGGCAATGAAATTATTGATTTCAAAAATAGAAGTGATGTGGCGGAAAAAATAATAGCTGAAAATAAATCTATGGCAGAAATTATGAGTCATATAGAGAGCTCCATGTTGTCTTCAGTGTATTTGAATTCGCTAAAATACGACAAAACCAGCAAAACAATATCTTTGCTTTGCGTAGGGGATAATTTTCAAACTGTGGCTAAGCAAATATTAAGCTTCAAGCAAGACAACTATTTTTCTGCCGTTATTCCTAGTCGAAATTCAATAGATACTAAAAATAATAATAAATTAAATTTTAGCATAGACTTAGTAATAAAATAATAAAAAAATATGAAAATAAAAATATTATTAATGCCTCTTTTTATAGTAATCATAGTAGCATTTTCTATCTGGTTGGTTTATCCCGCCTTTTCTAATGGGACAAACGGAGCAATAGAAAACTATATCAAACTAAAAAATGAACAGGCGAAGCTCATTGAGCTTCAGGGTAAAAGTGAAAATGCTAATAATCTTTCTATTCAATTTTCTGCATTGTCAGAAAAAGATGCTCTTTACGCCTTTATTCCAAAGGATATGAAAGAAGAAGAGATAATAAACAGTCTAAGTAGTTTATCTTCAGCTTCTGGTTTGTTGCTTTTTGATTCGACAATTAGTCAGCCCCTAAAAGAAAGTGCTATTGAGGAAGTTCAAGTCACTAATGAAACAAAAAACCTTTTTCCTGAAATTAAGAACTTCAAAGTAGAGATGAAATTATCTGGCAGTTATGATAAAATAAAAGATTTTTTAAATAGCCTAGGGAAATTTAGTCGAAACAATAACTTTAACACATTAGAAATAAGTCGAAGTGTTTCTAGTGGCACAGAAGAGACTGCTAACCCGGATACTCTCTTGGTCAATGCTTCGGTAGATTTCAATGTTTTGAAAGAGGCAAAATTAAATGAATCTAATATTAGCAGTTCAATTTTTTCTAGTTCAAAGTTGGAAACTAAAGTTATTTCAGATATAAAAAATCAGAAAAATGCTAATAGTTTTCAATTAAATGTTGATCAAAAAGGAAAGAGCAATCTTTTTCAAATGTAGTTTTAACTTATGTCAAATAATTCATCTTCGCTTAGTCAAATCGTTTCAGGTTCAGCTTCAGCGGATGATAAAAAATTAAATAATAATTTTTCTGATTTTAAAGATATCGTTCGCTTAGAAAAAACTCCTAAAAAGATAGAAGAAAGCGCGATAAACTTGATCCCTAGGGAAGTTTCGGAAAAATATCGCATTGCAGCCTTTGAAAAAAAAGACAATTTAGTGAAGGTTGCAATAGTTAACCCTAAGGATATAGGTGCACTTAATGCTTTGCGTTTTGTGGCAGAAAAAGAAAATGTGGAGATAGACAGTTATCTTGTTAGTGAGGAAATTTTTCGCGAAATAATCGAACAATACAGTAGTCCAGCAGAAGCACTTAAGGAAGCAGTAAAATCATTCAAAAGTGAAGTAATTTTTTCCGAAGAAGAAGATTTGGAGAATATAGAAAAGAAAAGTGAGGTGCTGAAGGATGCTCCTGTGACTAAACTAGTGGAGGTCATTATTGGTCATGCAATTGATGGTAGTGCTAGTGATATTCATATTGAGCCAATGGATAATGATTATCGAGTGAGATTTAGAGTAGACGGAATTTTGCATGTGAGTCTCATTATGCCTAAAGAAATTGGACCGGCGGTAATTTCTCGAATAAAAATTTTGGCTAATCTAAAAATTGATGAGAAAAGAAAACCACAAGATGGAAGGTTTAGAACAATAAATGAAGGCAAAGAAATAGATTTTCGCGTTTCAACTTTGCCAGTTATCTCTGGAGAAAAAATTGTGATGCGAATTCTTGACAAAGACCAAGGATTGTCGAGCATTGAGACGCTAGGACTTTTTGGAACAGCGTTGGAAAATGTCAAAAAAGCCTTGGAAGAAACTTATGGCATGATACTTTTTACGGGTCCAACTGGGTCGGGCAAATCAACTTCTCTTTATGCGCTTTTGAAAATATTAAATATAGATGAAAGAAACATAATCACTCTCGAAGATCCAATCGAATATAACATTGAAGGCTTGAATCAGAGTCAAATTAAACCGGAAATAGGTTACACTTTTGCTTCAGGTCTGCGTACTATTTTGCGTCAAGATCCAAATGTTATAATGGTAGGAGAAATTCGTGACAGCGAAACAGCAGAACTCGCAGTGCACGCTGCCCTCACGGGGCATCTGATGTTTTCCACTCTTCACACTAATACGGCTGTAGGAGCAATTCCAAGGCTCATTGATATGGGCATTGAGCCATTTCTTCTGGCTTCATCTCTGCGGATTGTTGTTTCTCAGCGACTCGTTCGAAAAATTTGTGAAAAATGCAAAGAAGAAAAAAAAATTCCTGATTCAGTGAGGAGAGCTATAGAAGAGGAGATAAAAAATATTCCAGAAGATGAATTGAAAAAATATGGAATTGATGGCAAGAATGAAATAAAATTCTATCATGGTAAAGGTTGCGATAATTGTAATGGCACGGGTCTTCGTGGACGATTAGCAATATATGAAGCAGTGCCAATTAATGAAAATATTAAAAATATTATTACAGAAAAAAGAGGAAGTGAAGAAATAATCAACAAGGAGCGAGAGGCACTAGGAGTCATAACTATTAAGCGAGATGGAATAATGAAGATAGTCAAAGGGCTCACCACAATTGAAGAAGTAGATCGCGTTACGGAGGGAGGCATAACGTTAGAAGAAGAAAATGATTAGAAATAAATTTTTAATAATAAAACTATGGATGCAACAAAAAAAACTATCATGATAGTCGAGGACGACACTTTTGTAATGGATATTTATGAAACTAAGATAACCAAAGATGGAATGAGTGTGATTTCAGCCAATAACGGAGCGGAGGCGATAAAAAAATTAGAAGAGGGGGCAAAACCGGATTTGATTCTTTTGGATATTTTGATGCCCTATATGAATGGCTTGGAATTTCTAAGAAAGGTAAAGGAAGATGAGAATTTGAAAAATATTCCAATAGTCCTTTTGACTAACCTGAGCCAGAAAGAAGAAATTCAAGAAGGCCTTGGATTGGGAGCCAAGGATTATCTGATTAAGTCGCATTTTACTCCTTCGGAAGTGATGGAAAAAATAAATCAATATTTAAAATAAAAATTATTATGGCTCACATAGAACAACGAATAAAAAATTTACTTCGATTAGCCGCGCAACAAGGAGCATCGGATCTTCATTTAACAGTGGCTAGATACCCAACTTTTCGTATAGATGGAAAACTAGTTCCACTTACCCAAGAAAATGTGTTGACTCCTCAGGATACTCGAGAAATGTGCGACGTGATTATGAATGAGGGGAAAAAGAAAATTCTTATGGATGAGGGGCAAGTCGACTTTTCCTATAATTTTGAAGATAAAATTCGTTTCCGCGTTAATGCTTTTTTTCAACAAGGTTATGTGAGTGTGGCTTTTCGTCTAATCTCCAATAATATAAAAACGCTGGAAGAATTGAATATGCCGGAAACTCTTTATGAATTCATCAAAGCTTCGCAAGGACTGGTTCTTTTTGTTGGACCAACAGGACAAGGAAAATCAACAACCCTCGCCGCACTCATCAATGAAATAAATCATACTCAAGAAAAGCACATAATTACCATTGAAGACCCAATCGAATATATTTATGAACAAGATCGATGCATAATTGAGCAAAGAGAAGTATATCAAGATTCAAAAGATTTTCCTTTGGCACTACGAGCCATTTTTCGTGAAGATGCCAATGTTATTCTTCTTGGAGAGATGCGAGATCTAGAAACAATTTCAACTGCTCTCACAGCTGCTGAAACTGGGCATCTAATCTTTGCAACACTGCATACCAATGACAGTGCCCAAACAATTGATCGTATAGTAGATGCATTTCCCGCTCATCAGCAAAACCAAGTTCGCTCGCAACTTGCCAGTGTTCTTTTGGCAGTAGTCTCACAAAGGCTCTTGCCAAGAGTGGATGGCGGAAGAATGCCAGCGGTTGAGATAATGATAAAGAATCATGCTATCGAAAATCTAATTCGAGAAAATAAACCATATCAAATTGACAATGTAATTGAAACTAGTCTTGATCAAGGAATGACGACAATGGACAAATCTTTGTCTGAGTTGGTTAAGCGAGGGATTGTTTCGCTTGAAACTGCCAAGGCTTATGCTAAGGATGGAAAGAATTTTGATACACTACTCAGATTTTAAAATTTATGCTAATATTAAATTAGAAAAAATACAAAAATATGAAATTCAATTTTAAAGCCAAAACACAAACGGGGGAATATAAGGAAGGAGTTATTAACGCCTCTTCCAAGGAATTGGCGGTGACAATTTTGCAAAAAAATAATTTGTTGCCAATAAGT
>JBAZSS010000015.1:1641-29058 GCA_041662285.1 Parcubacteria group bacterium | reverse complement strand
GGAAAACTGGAACTTCGGCAATTTTTTCCTGTGGCTTAGAATAATATTCGAGTGCTTCATTGAAAATTTTAATTTTTTCACCATCTTCATCTTGATTTTCTATGGCTTTTTTTGCCCTATCAATTGATATCTCTGGATTTTCGCCAAGCTCTAAGTTATTATAAAGAATAAGTTTTTTCTTTTCAATCTGAAGCGAATCAAATCTTTCATTTTCCTTTTTTGCAAAATCCATCTGATCTTCAACTATATTTTTATAAATCAAACTTTTATCATCCTCGCTAATCTGAATCCCAGTATTCTCTATTTCTTGTTTTTTTAAATTAAATTCTCGATTTCTTTGCTTTTCCACTTCTGCAACATCCATACTTTTATCATTACTAAAATCCTTAATTTCTTTATCTATTACCTGAACTCTTTCCTGTCTTTCTTCTGCTGGATTTTTCTCCTGCTTAACTACCTGATTTTCACCATTACTTGACTCTGTGCTATTTAATTGAGAGTTTTCATTTTCCATTAGATTTTAAAGTTTATTACAATATCATACTAACATTTTTAATAATTTCCACAAAAACATTTTATCTTGTTTTTTTGCTTAAATAAAGCATTTTTTAGAGTTATCCACATTTAACTTGAAATATTAGCCTTTTTATGATAGTATTAGTTTATGACAAGTAAATTCCTTGTGCGTGGGGTTCCGGAGGTTCCTCTTATATAGCGCACAAGGTTTTGTTTTTCAGGGAAATAGTGGACTTTCTTCCACTATTTTTTGTTTTATAATATTGTAATAACTTTCATCTCCCCTTTCTCTCTTCTGATATATCGCCCAACAAATGAAATCCACCGCCTGCAAACATTTTTCACCGCTCGGAATTTTCACTTCAATATTGATATTAACTTTGTGATTATTTTTTACCTGATTTTTCAAATAGTTTTTGAAATTAATATTCAAAAATTTGTTTGTTTCTCTTCTTGAGGCAATTAAATGAACTTGCGAATTAATCGGAATAAGCTTTTTACTTAGAAGTCTGTCAAGAAGAATATTGGAAACATAATTATAAAGAACATGCTTTTCATCTTGTAATTTTGTATAGACCTTGGCCTTATTCAAATAAATCGAAAGGACTGAAATATCTTTTTCACTCAACATACTTAAAACTTTGGTTATTGTTTTTGGCTTTTCCTTGCAAGCATGCAAAACTCCCACATATTTTTTCAATTCACGCCTGCTTAAATTTCTTGCTACTTTCTTAATAACTTTTTCAATAGGACCCTTATTTTCTACAAATAGAAAAGTAACTACAAAATATTTTGAAGATTTTTTATTAGAGTTAAAACCCAAATCTCCGCTTTCATCTAGGAATATATATGCCATTTTATTTTTTTATTTTAGTAGCCCCAAGGAGAGTCGAACTCCTCTTTCCAGGATGAGAACCTGACGTCCTAGCCGATAGACGATGGGGCCACTCATACAATCTAGCAACAATCTGATGTTTAATCAAGATATGGGCAAAAAACAAACTTTTACTATTTTTCAATTTTTTGCTATACTTATATTGAAAAAAGTCTGTTATGGCGAAAAAGAAAGTCGACAAAAAAATTTCGAGTTTAGAAGCCTCTTTTGAGGATGTTTTAGTTTGCCAAAAAACTAGCGCTAAAACACTCTTGGAAATTTTTGTGGAAAGACCCGAAAATATCACACAAGAAAATTTAGGCACCCTCGCAGGAATTTTGGAGATAAATGAAGAATCAAGTGATTCTTCCTATGTGGTGAACTATCTAATTTCTGTCATCAAAAAAGAATATTATTCCAAAGCTAAGCGCGGGGCGATTGAAAGTTTTGAAGCCGCACTCAATAAAGCTAATTTGGCACTGGCCAAGCTAGCTGAACATGGTAATGTTAACTGGCTGGGAAAAATAAATGCTATTCTTTTGGTTATCGAAAAAAACAACATTCACCTTTCTCAAACAGGAAGCGCCAAAGCCTTGCTACTTCGCGGAAAATCTTTGACTGATATCAGCGAAGGCGCAATTATTCCCGAAAATCCCAGCCCATTCAAGACTTTCATCGACGTCCTAAGCGGAAGATTAGAAAAAGATGACGCACTCATTGTGACTACTGATGCTATTTTTGAAATTTTTTCTTTTGAGGAGATAAAAAGAAGCGCCTTGAAATTTTCACCAGCTGAGTTTATGCGATTTTTGCGAACAGCTCTCGGAAATGAATTGGAAAAAGCCGCCGTGCTAGTGGCGAGAATGGAAGAAAAAAAATCTCCAGCGGAAATTTTTCAAGAAACTGCTGAAAAAAATGATTTCAATGCTTTCAGTCAAACAGCTTTTTCAAAGGCTCCTCAGAAAAAACCAAAAAAAGAAATTCTAGAAAACGAAGAAAAACAATCCCTGGCTGACGAAATCAAAGAAGATCTCAAAAAAGAATCGGATGAATTTATCGACAAAAAAACCGGACATATCTATATAAAGGAAAATTTTTCTTTTCAACAAAAAAATCCCTTTCTAGAAAATATTTCAGAAATTATCGAGATAAAAATAACCGAATTTTTTAGCTTTTGTTCAAAGAAAATAGCCATTTTAGGCCGAAAAATAGCTTCTACTAAATTGCGTGCGGAAAAAAACACAGCGCCAGAGGATGTTTTGGATTCTTTGCGAAATGAAGAAATTATTCCAGAAGAGCCTGAGAATATTCCCCAAACATTGCAAGATATTCCCAAAGAACCGGCAAAACCCAGAGAGCCACTCATTAAATTTGACCAAGAAAAAATATTACGCTTGACCAAAGAATTTTTCGCCACTCTCAAAGAAATTTCTTTGGATATTTCTTCCTTTCTTGTTTTTGCCAGTAAAAAAACAATCGCTGGAGTGAAAAAATTTATTCCAAAAAAACAAACCGCTTCTGTTGCAAGAAAAACAGTTCCTGCTCAGCAAAATACTTTTTTGAAAATTTTCATTCCGCGATTTGGAAAGATAAAGAAATTGTTTTCTAGGCTGGATTACTCGCAAAAGCTTTATGCTGGACTGACAGTGATGATTCTTTTAATAGTTCCGTATTTCATAGTTAAAATGCAAAACAAAGAGAATGTCAGTGATTCAGTTCCTCAAGAAATCGCGCCTAGCGCTCCCCTAGCGCTTGAACAAGACAAGAATGTTTCTCGCATTGAAAACTTGCAAACAGTTTTTTCCAAAGGTCAACTTTTCAAAATCGTAAACCTAAGCGGAAAAATGTTTTTTGTAGATGAAACTGGCCTGACTAATGCCGAAGACAAACAAAATTATCCATTCCCAGCTGAATTCGCCCCACTCAAGATTGCTTCTAATATGGATGATTTAAATTTGATTTTTCTGATCAACCAAAACAACAAAATAATTTCATGGAGTCCAATTTCCAAAAAATTTCAAGACAACGCCATAGAAATTCCTGCTGGATCAGATATTGCAATTGCCAAAACCTATCTCACCTATCTCTACCTTCTAGACAAAAATTCCAACCAAATCTATCGCTATCCGCGTGCCAATGAAGGTTTTGGTGAAAAGATAAATTGGCTAAAAGACACTATTGACCTAAACAAAATTTCTGACATAGCTATCGGAGAAAATCTATATCTTGCTCAAGATGGAAATATTTTGAAATTATTCCAAGGCAAAAAACAAACTTTCGCCCTCGAAGAAACCGCCACTCCAATTTCCACTGATAAACTCTATACCAAAAGAGACAGCTTAAATCTCTACGCTCTCGATAAAAATAATTCCCGCATTATTAAATTTGATTTAGATGGGAAAATTGTTTCCCAGCTTTATAACGCAGAAATTTCACAAGCCCAAGATTTCGAAATCAACGAAGAATCAAATTTAGTATATTTTTCTAATGGTAGCGAAGTGAAGAGTTTTGAGATGAAATAAATATTATTACTACTTTATATACAAAATCAAAACGGACCGCCATTGTGTGGCAGTCCGCTTTTTTATTTTGTCTTATTGTAGATATTGCTTGAGTTCCAAAAGATTGTTTCCAAATTCAGCAAAATGATCTTTAAACAGAATAATTCGGTTGATTACTTTCTGATTATCCTTATTGAGATATGACTCAGCGATAGTTAAATAATTATTTCCATTGGATGCCTTTTTGACATCAAAGAAATAAGTCTTTTTGCCCGCCTTGAGCATTTTGGAGAATACTTTCTCCTTTTCGATTGGTTGCATTTTTTTGCCTGCCTGCCTAACTTTCCATTTTTATTATTCAGCCTCAACTAAGAATTTAATTAATTTTAACTAAGACAGTTGAGAATAAATAGGGTGATAAGAAAGTTTGGCAGGCGTTTTTTAATATTTACTGTGAGATTAATCTCTCACAGTGATATTATAACAGTGTTATGTAATCACTGCAACCCCCCCCTGTGGATAACTTTTTTTAGAACTTTATCCTTGTTCTTTCCATAATTTCTCGATTGACTAAATCCTTATCTCGACCATATTTCAAGCGAGAAAGTTCCTTGAGAGCATTGGCGATTTCTTGATCCCCTTTAGTCGGTGGAAAACCTTGAATGTTAAATGGCTTGGTAAGCACGCCATTTATAAGCACCTTAGCAAAGCCATTATAATTATCCACATTTACCAAATCATTTTTTGTGAAAATTGGCTCTAGTTGCTTTTCCAAAAATTCAGCATCTTCCGGGCCAACCCGATAAATTACCATAGAGCCAACATTGCCGAAAACCGCTTTAGAAATTTCTTCTTTGAGTTGTGCGATAAATTGATGCGCAATGTTCAGGCATAGTTTATATTTTCTGGCTTCAGAGAGAATTTGAGAAATCGAATTGGTCGTAACATTTTGAAACTCATCCATATACAGATAGAAATCGACTCGCTGTTCATCCGGCAAATCTACGCGAGAAAGGGCTGACATCAAAATTTTCCCTACAATCACCATTCCCAAAAGTCGCGCATTTATTTCGCCGATTTTCCCCTTGGACAAATTGACCAAGAGAATTTTTTTGTTGTCCATTATCTCCCGAAAATTGATGGTGCTTTTTTGTTGGGCGATAATGGGGCGCATCATATCATTGGAAATGAAAGTGGTGAGCTTGGATGTGATGTATGGCACCATATTCGCCAAGGCCGCTTCTCCCCCAGCTTTTTCAGCTTCCTTAGTCCAAAAATCAACTACGATTGGATTTTGACATTTAGAAATTTTCATCGCCCGAAATTCTTCATCTGACAAAACTTTTGAAATTTCCATCAATGTTGAGCCTGAATCTGGATCATCCATAATGAGCAACATGGCATTTCGCATATATTGTTCAAACATTGGTCCGCCCGTCGCTTTCAAATCATAGAGTTGATCAAAGATTCCAATCATTTCATTGATCACAAAAGTTTTTTGTTCTGGATGAGTAGAATCAAATTCCAACATATTTAAACCAAAAGGTCTCTCAGTATCAGCTGGGTCAAAAATCACCACATCCTCCGCTCTTTCTTTGGGAATACAAGTCAAAATATCCTCAATAGCTTCTCCGTGCGGATCGATAAAGCAAAAACCATTTCCGGCCCTGGCGTCCTGTTTAGCCATTTCTTGCAAAATCGTAGTTTTACCAGTTCCAGTTTGACCGATAGTATAAAAATGTCTTCGCCGATCATTGACCGTCAAGCGAATATCTGATTTTAAGCCACGATATTCATTGAAACCAATAATAGTTCCATCTTTGGGAATGTCCACCGGTGCTGGTGCAGCACTTGATTTTAAAAATTTAATTTTTGGAACTTCCGTTGAAGAAGTTGGCAGATGAAAAATGCTGGCAATCTCCTCTACATTCAAAAGCATTGCTTGTTCAGGGATAAAATTACGAAAGATAAAATCATAGGCAATTTCCTTTTTTTTGCTACGATTTTTAATTTGAAAATGATTCAGATCGGCGTTTTCATATTGTGAAAAAGCATTTTCCATCTCTCCTAAAATCTGATCTGCTCGCCCCTCACTCTTAGCTGATGCTACCAAGCGAATATTAACATCAAAACCAGCCTTATTGGATTTTCTGTCAATTAATTTAACTAATTCTTGCTCTTCTGGCGTAAGTTGAATATTTTTGTCCAGTGGACTATTTGGATCTTTTTTTGGCGTAAGTCCTTCCTGAACGGTTTTCTCGAAAACACCTCTAAAAAATTTGAAAGCAAATCCAGCATTAGCTTCCTTGAGTCTTTTTCCTTGTTGCATTCTATGCGCTAACCTCATCCCTTTATACCGCCAACCAGCCTCAGCTGGACTCAGAATTAATTGAATAGCCGCCCCTTCCTCGACAGCATCAAGACGACTAAGGGCATTAGCGATAGCATTTAGTGGATCAATTTCCAAATTTTCATAAGTTTTTATAGGCAAATAATAATCTCGTTTCAGACCTAGGATACTAGCAGATGTGAAACTGCCAGGAAGAAAGATATTGAAATCTTTGGATTTTTCCAAAGATGCATTAGGGAAAAAACTATGAATTTGTTTCTCTAGAGCTTCACGAAATTTTTTGGGAACAGCCACAAAAAAAATAATTTCTTCTTCCTTGGCACTGTTAGCAATTTCAAAAGAGATATGTGGCTTGCCATACATAAACTGACGCCAAAAACCAGCCCGATCTTTCAATGTCGAAAGAGAAGTCAGAAGTTGCTCCATAGCGCCAATTTCTTCTCTCCAATAATCTTGCCTTTTTTCCAAGGTTTCTTTAGGTTTGCCACTTCTGGAAACACGAATAATTTCCAAATCCAAATTCATCGAAAGATTGATTTGCGCGCGAAAACGAAAAAAACTTTGCGCGACCAAAATAGCTCCACTTATAATCGAAGTTAGCGCGGAAAGATAAATCAGAGAAATTAAAATTGTATTCAAATCAGACATTTTTTATATTAATTTTATTTTTATATTTTTATTTGTAGCATTCGCAATTCGCAGATTCGCATGCAATTCGCATCATTCGCATCGCATTATTATATTTCTTTTATCATCCCCTTTGCCACCAAGGCATTGTGCAGTTCTTCTCCTAACATTCTATCATGAAATTCGTCTAACACATAGTTATCTTCCATGTGACGCGCCACATTTACAGCATGTGGAATGCCTTTGTTCTCGGCAATTTTTATCAAATTACCGATCTTGCTTTCGGCGTCAATTCCAGTATTAGCTGAGGTTGCATCTGTTGCCACATCATCCGTCTGCACTTTTTGACTTTGTGCAGGAAGTTTAGAAAGAATTTTTGAATAAGCTGTTTCTTTTTCCACCACTCCTTCTTTTCTTTCTATCTTTTCTGGAGTAGGAAATGTTTCCTCATTTTTTTTCGTCAAAACACTTTCCGCCTTTCCTCCACCGGTAAATTTTTCCTTAAGATTCAAATCTCCCTCCTCAATTGGCTCAAGATTTGAAATAATTTCATCAGTCATAATTTTAGATTATAAATTACTTTTCTATTATACACTTTTCATCTCTTCTTTGAAATCGGCAATCACTCTTGCTATTATTTTGTCATAATTGGTTATTTTTTCCCGCAGAAATTCTTCGAGTTTTTCTGGCTCAGCATTTTCATCAATCATTTTTTCATAAATTTTCTGATCCGTCTCATTCAATTTTTCCATTATTTCCAAAAAAATTCGCTTAAGTACTACTTCTGTCATTTTTATAAGTAATTGATCTTGCTTTTCTTTTGGAAGATCAACTAGCCCCAATTCCTCAATTATTGTTTTTTGAATTTGTGTTTGATTATCCATTTTTTATTTTTAAAAATTATTTTTAAATTAAGCTGCTTTTTTTTCACTATTATTTTTTTCCAAAGAATCTTTTATAATCCTAAGTACCCACTGTTTAACCGTTTCGTCATTTTTATTATAGTTAAATTTTGCTTTTTCGCCCAAAATAGAAACAAAATATTTTTCTGTTTTTTTGATATTTTTCACTAACGCCAAATCAATAGTTTTGTCATTCTTGGTCAATTCAGAAATCTTTCTATCTTTTATTTTTTTCCAGTTTTCAATTTTACCAAGCGATATTTCTTTGGCAATTTTTTTGATAAAAATCTCTTTTTGATCTGAAAAACTAGTATCCTCCCTAATTTCATATTTTTTAGCCATTTTTTTAAGTGCTCTTTTTTCTATAAATTTACTAATATTATTCGCCTCCACACCAGCAATTGTTGTCGCAACCACTGAACCAGCAATCATATTGTTCGCTCCCGTACTATCAGGCATTATTTTTTCCACTTCGGGAATATTTATGTTTTCACTGGCTGGAACACTATCAGCACCAACAGATTTTTCAATATTCATTTTTGTTTCTGGCATCTTTGGCCACTCAGCTTTTGGACTATCTTCAAAATTCAAAATACTTTTCCCATCCGAAGAAATTTCCAGATGTGCGTTAGGGTGAACAATATCATATCCGTGCCCCGTTGGATCAGGATGAGTTTTGATAAATTCACTCCACATTTTATGTGCTTCAATTCCAGCTTGGTGCTTATCCATTCCATTCTCCGTCAAATGTTTTATGATGGAGCCTTCAAAACTACTACCTTCAGGAATAGTAAGCTCAATATTGGGTTGAGCAATATTTTCTGGATTAATTCCCGATCCTATATGAATATCGCTTGGTGGAATATTTGCATTAGTTTCTCCAAAAATTTGTTGCTCGGTTAGTGGAGCATTCCCGCTGTGCACTGCGGAAACCTCTGGCGTTTTTCCAAGATAACTTTCCTTAATTGTACCAACTGCCTCACTCAATCCAGCCTTATCCATTCCCAAATGCATTATTTGAGACATTACACCTGAAGATAAAAATATTCCAATAGCCGAACCCACTATTTTTCGCATTGTTGCTTCACTCTTTTCATTCATTAAGTCCTTATCAAAATTATCTATCTCCTGTTGTAATCTTGCCATCAAAGCTTCAAATTTTTCTTCTGGATTTTCAACACTTTCAATATTTTCAAAAATTTCTTGTTGTTCTTTTTTTCTCTTTTGTCCTTCTTTTTTTCTATATCTTCCTTCAAGCCATGCTGTCGTACCTGCGCCAGCCACTGCGCCTCCCAAAATTCTCTGACCTACCACCAAAAATCCTGCACCAACAAGACCAGCACCTATGCCAAAAGCCATTTTTTTCTTCCAATTAAGTTTTCTATAATCATTAATCTTTTCGTTTGTATATTTTATAAATTTACCACTTGTTTTTGCTAACCAACCGGCATCTTTCCCAAATTTTTGCTCCCAAACTTCAGCTCTCGCATTAGTATGCGCTTCATATAGATTAGTTTTTTCATCTTGATTATAATATTTAGCCAGATCTCCCATCTCTTTTTTCAACTGATCAGGCGGAAGATTTCCTTCTTTGAGCTTCTCTATTTTATGATTCAAGAGATTATTAAGCGCTAACTTATATTGTTGAAAATAATATTGCCTCTCCTTAAGAATCTCATCACTTGGATGAAAATGACCCTTAAGAATGTCTTTAAAACTTGTATATACATTCGTTATTTCATAATCCTTTTTTGTGTAAGCTTTTCTAGCTTTTTCAACTTCAGAAATAAGATTATTCAATTCTTTATCTTCTAAGTCTTCGGCGTTAATAGTCGGCTCATCTTCTGGTTCTGAATTTTGATTTGGTTTTGGCTCTGGTTCTGGTTCTGGCTCTGGATTCGGTTTTGGATTCGGTTCTGGATTCGGTTCTGACTCAGGTGCTGGTTCATGTTCTTGATGTGATTCTGACTCAGGTGTTGGACCTGACGATGCTTTTTTATTTACCCTTTCAATAAATTCATCAACTCTTCGTTCGAAAATATTCAATCTATTTATATTTTCATCTAAATCATTACTTTCACTATTTTCTCTTTTTATTTCTTGAAAATCTCTAAACATTTTATCAGCTTCTTCAAAAATATCTTTTCCATAAATATGAAAATTATCGGGATGTATTTTTTTTGTAATTTTAGTACAAAGTTTTTTTAGAATATCTTTTTTTCTCGCCTCTTCAAAATTAAAAGTCCCTGTCTCCATTTTATTTAATATTAGTAGTTTTGTTTATTTTTTAACCTATCTAAAGTATACACCCAAAACCATTTCTTGCACATGTGGATAAGTTATTTTTTTTGTGATATAATTTTAGTATCAAAAAAATATTTTAATTTACAAACTTAGATAAAAAAATATGGAAAAATATCAACTATTTGCTGTATCGGCATTTCTATTAATATTAGCTAATTACTGGCATTTCCTTGTAAATAGCAATCCCTTTATACCTCGTTTGCTTGATTATATCGCTTATGGATTTTTTCTTTTTGGAATATTTAAACTTTTCAAAAAGGATTAATTGCTAATTTCATATTTTAAAATAAAAAAATGAAAAAGTTTGTCGAAAATCATTACAAAAAAATAATTACTGTTATTTTAGGCTTTGTCACGATTGTTTCAGTTTTGAACGCTAAAAATGACAGTTTGATTTATGATGAAGATGCGCATATCCCAGCTAGTTATAGTTATCTTACTAAACATGATTTTAGACTCAATCCAGAACATCCACCACTCATCAAAGATTTATCCGCTATTCCCTTGCTTTTCATGGATTTAAATTTTGACACTAATCAGCCCTTTTGGAATGAAAATCCCAATGACGCTCAGTGGAACGCTGGAAAATATTTTCTTTTTAACGCTGACAACAGTCCCAACCGAATAATTTTTTGGTCGCGCCTACCTATAATTGCCATTTCTCTACTTTTGGGACTTTTCATCTTCAAGTGGACTAGAGAATTGGCGGGATTGTGGGCAGGGCTTTTTGCATTACTTCTTTATGCACTAGACCCAAATGTTCTCGGCCACAATCATTTTGTCACCACTGACTTGGGCATCGCAGCTTTCATAACTTTTTCCTTTTATTATTTCTTACGTTTCATAAAAGAACCAACCTGGAAAAATGTTTTCATGTCTGGTTTTTTTCTCGCTCTCATGCAACTCGCCAAATTTTCTGCCGTGATTGCTTTCCCTGTTTTTGGGTTAATTATAATAATTTATCCTCTAATAAAAAATAAGAGTCATCACGAAAAAGGCGAATTTAAATTTAAGCTTAAGACTCTGGGAAAATATTTAGGCAAAGGAATTGTGATGTTCATCTTTTCTTTAATTTTAGTGTGGGGAGTTTATTATTTCAATACCTATGCCATGCCAGAAAGTAAACTGCCAGAAACTATAAATTATTATTTTCACGCAGATGACACCAACATAAAAACTATTTATTCTCGCCAAGTGCTATTCTATATGAATTCAAATCCAGCATTGCGACCACTTGCAGAATATTTCTTTGGCATCGCGCGTGTGTTTCAAAGAGTAGCTGGCGGGAACGTAACCTATTTCATGGGAGAAATTAATACGCAAGGCTTTCTCTCTTACTTTCCAATTGTTTTTCTAATTAAAGAACCGCTAGCAACTTTGTTTTTCATTTTTTTTGCATTAGGAATTTCGCTTTCTTATACATTAAAAAATATTTCTAAAAATATATTTTCCACTTTCGCTTATTATCTGCGAACCAATATTGTCACCTTTTCCTTGCTTATTTTCATTGTTCTATATTCAATTACTAGCATCACAGGCAGACTCAACATCGGCTTTCGTCATCTTTTTCCTATCTTGCCTTTCATCTACATTCTTACCGCTAAAACAATTTTCAATTTCTTGAAAAAATCAGATAAACACAATGTTCTTATTTGGAAAGTTGTTCTTGGTCTTATGCTTTTGTCACTAACTCTGGAAACAGTTGGGGCTTATCCATATTATATGTCCTATTTCAATCAAATTGTGGGTGGACCGAAAAATGGCTATCAATATGTCACTGATTCTAATGCTGATTGGGGGCAAGACCTAAAAAGGCTTAAATTTTTTGTTGACCGTTATAATTGGTGCCCAGACAAGTCCCTAGACTCTTTTTGCAAAATTTATGACCCGAGTCTTCCGCCAATGGAAAAAATTCGCGTGGATTATTTCGGCATGGCTGACACCAAGTTTTATCTTCAAAATAATTTTCTGCCTTGGTGGAAAGCTAAAAGACCCGTTGAACCAGGTTGGTATGCTATTTCCACCCTATTTCTTCAAGAAGGAATCTATAACAAAAATACACCAGACAATGAAAGTTATCGGTGGCTAAAAAATATCCGACCCTTTACTCAGGTCGGAACTTCTATACTTATTTATTACATAACACCAGAGCAAGCCCTAAGTGTTAAATAAATTAATTTAATCCTTTTTCTTCTTATCTTTTTTCTCATCTGAGCTATCCGGCGCAGTGACTTGTGTTGTCGCGTTAGCCGTGGCAGCGTCTTTGGCGATTTGCGAAGGAGTACCATCCCTAAATTTATAATAAATTTTGTTGTCTATGCGCAGATCTATATACTCCAAATCAAGGCGCTGATTTTTTTCAATTTTATTTTCCAGCACAACCTTGAGCATTTCGATTTCTTTTTCTAAGTCTATATTTTCATTAAAATATATTTCCCAACCCGCCTCGACTCGCGGAAACGACCGCTCGTCGACGCGAGGCGGTCCATCTTTAGTTTTTACTCTAATATCCCCAGAAATCAGACTCGTAATTCGAAAATTATTATCTATCCCTATCTCGAGCCTCTCTAATAATGTCTGTCTTATTTCCAGCGCATAATTCATATATTTTTTTTCTAAAATAATTTCGCCTAGTCTTATTTCCTTTGAATTTTCTTCGCGTAGCGTGATGAAATTATTTTTATCATTTTCTTCATTTGAAGAATACTTATCATACGCCTCTCCATTTTCATCTAGAATAAAACAGCTATCCGCACTACAAAAAACCATTTGGGGCTTTCTTTCGATGATACTCACGATTAATTTTTCAGGAAATTCTCTTTTTATTTCAATTTCTCTTATAATCTTAAATTCATTTTTTATATCTTTTTTTATCTTTCCCACTTTTATTAAAATCAAGTTATTTTTTTTTATAATATCAAAATATTTTCCTGAAATTTCTGGATTAATTTTATCTAAAATCAAATTATTCGTGACATATTCATTGCCATTTACTTCTATGGAGGTTATCTCCAAAAATGATGAAAAAAATAAAACATAGATTAGCACAACCGCAAAAGATACGGTCACCAAAAAGAATAAAGAACGAAGAAAAGAAAATTTTCTGTAATTTTTATTTTTAGCTAAATTTTGTCTTTTGGGAGTTATCATTTAATCTCCAGCGCTAAATTTTCCAACACCAATTTTGGATTTGAATTAGTTTGGCTAATAATTTTTAGGCTTTTTTCAATATTAAGGATAAGAGCGAATGATTTTTTTTTATCCAATTGAAAAAATTTGCAATTTTCTATGATGTTTTTTCTCAGAAGTACTATCCAAAAACCAAGTTCTTCTGTCGCCATTGAAACATCCTTACTTAAATTTTCAAAAAAAGAAAACTTTTCACTTAAATCTGCATCGATTATCTTCCCTAGATCATCCTGAGCTTTTTTTCTTTTTTCCAGTTCCCCTTCTTTTTCTTGCAAATCAATAGCCAATCCCGGACGATTAAGCGACCAAAATCCTACCTCCCGCATGTTATCCCCCTTGACTATGTTTATAATTTCACAGTCCTTCACCAAATTAAATTTCTTGATAACGCATCGTGATTTAATAGTGGCTATTATCTTATTTATATTTTCTACAATCAAAATTATAATGGCTTTTTGTGGCGGCTCTTCTAGCGTTTTAAGAAGTGCATTTTGGGAGGCTCGACTAAGTCTATCAGCCTCGTCGATTATCACCACCTTATGTTTTCCAAAATACGCTGTGAGACTAAGTTCATGCTCCAATTCTCTAATTTTTTCAATTTTTATATCTTTCTTTTTTATAACACCTTTTTTTTCCTCTATCTCAGGAGAAATTATGATAATATCAGGATTAACTTTTTCGTCCAAACCTCCGGTAATTTTTTTGGCAAATTCCATGGCCAAACTAAATTTTCCCAGATGCTCTGGGCCGGAAAAGATATAAGCATGTGAGATGGCATTTTTCTCGATACTTCTATCTAGATATTTTATTATTTTTTGGTGACCAATTATCATTAGTATTGGATTTAATAATTAGAATTTTTATTTCTCCTAATTACTAATTACTTTCGCCATAAATTCATTGAGCTGTTTAACAAATTTTTCCTTATTAAATCTCTCCACGCTTCTTATTATATATTCTTTGTCATAATTTTTTTCATTTTCACAAAACCTTCGGACGCCATCCGCGATGACTTCTGGCGCTCCGCTTTCAAAAAATTCTCCGTTCTTTCCCTCTTCTATAATTTCAACTACTCCCCCATCTTTTATGGCAATCACTGGGATACCATGCATCATCGCTTCAACAGGAGCAATTCCAAAATCATCTACTCCAGGGAAAATAAAAGCTCGAGCCTGTGCATAAATCTCAGACAATTTTTCATCTTTTTGATAACCTAAAAATTTTATATTACTCTTTGCAATTTTTTTGAGTCGCTTCTCCTCCTTGCCCGTACCAACAATCACCAGTGGTAATTCCAATTTATTGAAAGCTTCGATAGCCTTGTCTATTTTCTTATACGCACTAAGTCTAGAAACTATTAGGAAATATCTTTCATTATCCCCTTCTCCTTTATAAGGAGAAGGTGCCTGAAGGGCGGATGAGGTAAGAACTGGCGGGTATATTACCTCGCTTTCCCTTCTATAATATTTTTTTATTCTGCTTCTCGTATATTTTGAATTGGCAATTAGATAATCCGGACGATCAGCCGCCAATTTATCCCAGATGCGAAAATAGCTCAAGACTGGACGAATTATAAAACCTAATTTTTCTTTTTTTTCATCGCGCAAATATTTTTCGTTATAATCCCAAACAAATCTCATTGGGGAGTGGATGTAAGCAATGTGAATAGTGTCTAGTCTAGTTATAATTCCTTTTGACCAAGCACCTGAAGAAGAAATAACTAAATCAAAATTCCTAAGATCAAATGACTCAGGAGCCGTCGGCAAAAATGGCAAAAAATATTTGAAACGACGGCGAAAAAATTTGGGCAATTTCTGAAGGAAGGAGGCGTGAATTTTTCGATTGGAAAATTTGCCTTGCATTTTCTCCTTATCATAAAGCAAAGTATAAACTGGTGCAGTCGGAAACATTTCACACAAAACTTCCAGAACTTTTTCAGCTCCACCATATTGATTCAAAAAATCATGCACCAATGCCACACGCAAATTATTGATATTTTTTTCTTCCATTATTTTAACTACTTAACAACTTAGCAATTGAATCAGCACACTTTGTCCAACTAAATCTTTTGACATTTCCATACCCTTTTTCTATTATAGCATTTTTGAAATTTTCATCACTAATTATTTTATAAATCGAATCTGCGATGCTTATTGGCTCAGTTGGAGTTGAATAAGCCACACTATCTCCACCAACTTCAGACAAAGAAGAATTATTAGAAGTAACGACTGGAATTCCCAGACTTTGAGCTTCTAGAATTGGCAACCCAAAACCTTCATAGAAAGTCGGAAAAAGAAAAATTTCTGAGTTTTTAATTAAGTTAAATTTTTCATCTTCTGGAACAAATCCAAATTCGATTATTTCATCTTTATATTCGCTATCGTTCATTTTGCTTTTTATTTCTTGATATCCAAAGCCTGGCCTTCCAGCTAAAACCAGCTTATGTTTTATTTTATATTTTTCCTTCAAAATTTCAAAAGCCGAAATTATTCCTGCTACATTCTTCCTTTTTTCCAACCGACTAATAAAAAGTAAATACGGTTTATATTTTTTATATTGCTCACTAACTTTTGATTTTTGTTCAATATTTACACCATTATAAATAACTTCGATCTTATTTTCCGGTACCTTATATAATTCAATCAAATCTTTTTTAGTATTTTTAGAAACTGCAATTATTTTTTTCGCCCATCGGCAAGATAGTTTTATAGAGTTGCGCATATAAATTCTTTCCCAAAAAGAATAAGCGTCTTTCATTATTTCATATTCTAAGCCATGCACAACCATAAAAGTTTTTTTCGGATGAATGAGCGGCGCAACATGTGCTGGAATAAAAAGAACATCCACCGGATGAAAAAGCATCTCCAAAGAAAGTCCAAATTGTGTCCAAAATCTCGGCCATCTCAAAACTTTAATTTTCCAATTTTTCGGCAATGCAAAATCAATTTTTTGATTTTTTCTTAAATACAAAACAACCTGCGCCGCACCGGTAGAGACGCAGCAGTGCTGCGTCTCTACGAAATGTTTTACGAGGTGTTTTATCACTTGATAAGAATATTCTTCAATGCCAGTTCTCTGTGCTAGAAAGGCTCGTGAACCGTCGATACCAATAATCATAATTTACGAAAATACTAATTAAACGAAATTACGAATAAAAAAATTAGTAAATTCGTACTTTCGCCAGATTCGTATGTTCGTAATTTATTTCGAAAGCATTATTGTTCTTTTATAAAGTTCTAGATTTTCCAAAGCGATACCAATACCTTTGATCACACAAAACAATGGGTCGTCAGCGATATAGCTTGGCACTCCGATAGTTTTAGTAATCAGCTGATCAATGTTTTTAATAAGCGCTCCTCCGCCAGAAATTACCATACCCTTGTCCATAATATCTGCGGAAAGCTCTGGTGGAGTTTCCTGTAGAACCTTTTTAATAGCGTTTATAACTTCACGCAATTCATCTTGAATAGCCTCTGTAATTTCATTCGAAGAAATTTTTATCGACTTTGGTAATCCTCCGGTCAAATCACGACCGCGCACATCAGCATATTCTTCTTTCATTTGCGGTATAGCTGATCCAATTTTTATCTTTATCTCTTCCGCTGTGCGATCCCCAATTGCCAAGCTATATTTTCTTTTTATATAATCCGCAATGGCTTGATCGAATTTATTTCCACCTACTCGCGCACTCGTGGCGCTCACTACGCCACCCAAGGAAATAACCGCCACTTCTGAAGTTCCTCCGCCAATATTAATTATCATGTTGCCTGAAGCGTTGGCAATTGGGATTCCCGCGCCAATAGCCGCTAACATTGGTTCTTTGACGACATAAGCCACTTTGGCGCCAGCCCGAATAGCCGCATCAATCACTGCTCTTCTTTCGGTTGAAGTCACCCCAACTGGGATAGAAATCATCACTTCCGGCTTAATCAAGCGAAATCTTCCACTAACTTTATTGATAAAATATTTGAGCATGGCTTCGGTAATTTTGTAATCAGCAATCACGCCGTCTTTCATTGGACGACTAGCTTGAATTGTGTCCGGAGTGCGCCCAAGCATTTCCTTGGCCTCATTGCCCACTGCCAAAACCTTGTTCTCCAAAATCGAAACCGCCACCACACTCGGTTCATTAGCCACGATTCCCTTCCCCGGAACAAAAACCAAAATATTCGCTGTTCCTAAATCTATCCCAATTTTTCGTACAAACATATATTTAAAAAAATTAATTTTTAATCCTTTTTATTTGTGCTCCTAACTTCTGCAATCTTTCTTCTATTTTTTCATACCCTCGATCAACTTGGTATATATCATTGATAATTGTTTTTCCGTCAGCTACAAGCCCAGCAATTATAAGTGATGCGCCAGCACGCAAATCAAAACTGGTAATTTTCTTCCCCCTGAGTTTAGTCGGACCGCTTATGACAGCTTGATGCTGATCTAAAACTTTCGCCCGCGCACCCATGCGCGCCAATTCATTGATATAATTAAATCTTCCCTCAAAAATAGTGTCGAAAATCAAAGTATCCCCAATAGCCTGAGTGGCTAAAACACCAAAAGGAGCTTGGACGTCCGATGGAATTCCCGGATAAGTTCGCGGATCTATTTTTGAAACAGCTCGCAGTTTCTTAGCTGGGATAACTCGAATTGAGTTTTTAGAAATTTCAAATTCCGCTCCAAATTCTCTGAGTTTTTCCAAAACTAAATCCAAGTGATCTTCATGAGTATTGTTAATAGTAATCGGGCTGTTTGTCGCTACTGCCATAATGAGAAAAGTGGCTGCTTCATTGGCATCAGGAATAATTCTATGTTTGGCTTCTCGCAAATTTTTTGAACCGGTTATTTCTAGCGTATGAGTTCCAAGACCCTTAATTTTAGCACCTAAGGAAATCAAAAATCTGCCCAAATCTTCCACGTGTGGCTCACAAGCCGCAATTTTTATGATTGTTTTTCCACTCATTCCCGCAGCCAACATCATCGCGTTTTCTGTGGCCGTCACCGAAAGTTCTCGGAGCACGACTTTTGTAGCTTTTCTTTTTTTAGAATTAACACTATAGAACTTTTCATTTTGTGAAATTTCGATTCCCATTTTGCGCATCGCTTCAAAATGCGTACCCAGTGGTCTTTTCCCAATCACACAGCCCCCGGGATGGTATAGCTTGAAACCATCAAATCTAGCTGACAGCGATCCTAAAAGCAAGATCGAAGAGCGCAATTTTTTTATCTTTTCCACATCCAATTTTCGCGGATCTATTGTTTCATTCTTAATTGAAATTTTTCTTTCTCCTAGCCATTTTATTTTTGCTCCCATACTTTCCAAAATTTCAATCATCCGAAAAACATCTTCAATAAGCGGAAGGTTGTCCAAAATACATTCTTTTTTAGTCAAAATTGTTGCCGCCAAAATTGGCGTGGTGGCATTTTTAGAACCCCGCACATCAATTGTTCCAGTGAGTTTTTTTCCACCAATTATTTCAAAATGTTGTGCCATTTTTGTCTTTGAGCGAAAGCGAGAAGCTACAAAAATGAGCATCCCTGCACAAATTCGCCTTTATTATTTAAACTACAACAAAACTAAGCCGTTAGGCGTCTACACACATAAATCTCACCAAAACTTTAATCTATATTGGAATTTGGTGCGGGACAAAACCCTTTTATTTAAAACAAAGCTACATATAGACTATACTATATGTAGCTGATAAAATCAACCTAAATGAATTCTGCTTTTATTTAAATAGATTCTTATAATTCTTTGCCCAGTACACAATTCCACTATAATAATTATTGTTAAAAGCTCCCAAATAATTAATCGAGGCTTTCTTTATCGTTGAAGAACTATCTGAAGTAGCTCCAGCTTTTCTTAGTTTTATTGCCATCGCCATTACTCCATCAGTAATATTCCAAGGATCGGGTTTTTTATGGCCAGTGTTAGCTGTTATTTGAGATTCGTAGCCTTTCCAAACATCCGACATAAATTGCGAAACTCCCATGGCACCTCCTTGGCCAATATATCCGCTAGGTGAACAGGATACTTTTTTGTCTTTGCTGTATCCGAGATCTTTTACTATATCATAAAAAAGGTCTTCTCTTTTGTTGAGTAAATCTATTGAGGATTGCCATTTCTTATTTTTCTTTAAGAGTGATTTATATCTCGCCAAAGCTACTTCTACTACTTTTTTATAGGTGCATTGACCGGTATTGGCTCCAAGATTTGTCTCCATCTTTAGAAATCCGTATAGCACACCTTTTGGCACTCCGGTTTTTCCACTGGCATATTCCACCGCCTCCTGAATGTTTTTAGCACTGTAGGATGTACCGGTCACTTTCAACAAATCACTTTGTAATTCGGCTAGCTTTTTTTGCAGTTCCTCAATCGTCGCTTGAGTTTCAACAATATCACTTACTATTTCATTTTTTTCAGATTGTTTTATCGCTAAAAGATCTTCATGCTCTTCTTTTTTTTCGGCCAATTCTTCTTTCACAACAGCCGTCTTATCCTTATCTTTTCTTATTTCTTCCGCTACAACAAGAAATTTTTCTTTAACATTAAGCATTTGATCAAAATTTTCAAAATATTCGTTAAATTTAACATTGTTCAAACCTATTGACCAAAAAATTTCTGCATCTTCAAAATACATTTCTTGAGCATAAGTCATCATGACTTTTTTATTTAATTCAATTCTATTCTCAAGATTTTCAATTTCTTTTTCTTTTCTAGAAATTTCTTCTTTTGTTTGATTAAGCTGATATGTTGTAGTGCTTATTTGCCTTTGAGTAACATTGAGTTCCGATTGATTTTGCTGAAGTTCTTTTTCTTCTTTTTCAATTTTATTTTGTAACTTACTCATATCATCTTTGATATCAGATGCGTCATCTTCTGCTTGAACTAAAAATGTTCCATTGCCAAAATTAACCGCCATAAAAACGATTATAAAAATGAACAATACTATTTTCTTGCTAGTGAATTTCATATTCTTTGTAATTGATTATAGCAAATTTTTTGAAATAAAACAAAACTGCCCCGAAAGCTCGGGACAGTTTTTGAAATATTTCCTATATTTTGCCAGCTATTTCTTCGTTTCTTCTTTTTTAGCCTCTTCTCCTTCAGCTGGCTTTTCTTTCTTAATCACTCCTTCAACTTTCGTCACATCCGCTTCGACTTTTTCTGAAAGTCCAGTCAGTTCTTCTTCGCTTCGAGGAGGAGAAACAAGAGCCACTACAGTCTCTGGCTCAAGTTCAATTTTGACTTTTGGAGAAATCTTGAGATCCTTAATACAAATATGATCTTCAAAAGTTTTGAGACTTGCGATATCAACTTCAATTTCTGAAGGCAAGTCTGCTGGCAAACACTTAACCGTAATTTCATCTAAGCTCTTAACCAACACTCCGCCCAATTCCTTTACTGCCGGCGCTTCTCCAATGTAAATAACTTCCACCGCTTTTTCAATTTCCTCATCCATTCTCACTTGGAAAAAATCAGTGTGAATGATGTTGCCCATTACTGGATCTTTTTGAATTTCATATATAATCACATTTCTTTTGTCTTTTTCATCGATTTCTAATTCAATCATTGTGCTTTCTCCCGATTTCCTAAGCAGTTTTGCAAATTCAATCGCATTGACCCAAAGACTTTTTGGAGTCACTTTTTTTCCATAAGTTACCGCTGGAAACAATCCTTCTTTTTTTCCGACCTTAGTTTTTCTGCCAAAGACTTCTCTTGTCTTAGCTACTAACTTTATTTTATCCATGTTTTTGCCACTCTACCAACGCTCGCTTTTTGCTTCGCTTAAACACTAAATTAACGAAATTAACACTAACAAAAACTAACTTTGGTGTGTTTATTGGTTTTTTTCGTGTTTAAGTGAGTATTACGAACGTCCTCTCAAGTGAAATAAAAATTAAAAAAGCCAAAAGCTTTATCCCTAAGATTCTAGCACAAATTCAGATTAAGTCAATAGAAATCACATCTTGCAACATTCAATATCTTTTCCTCAATTTTATATCCTTCGCAATGTTTCAGCACTCCAAAGTATGATTGCAGACTTTGATTAAATGATTCCTGCGAAATTATCCCGCTTTTCAAGTCATTCTTTTTGTTTTGAATTTTTTTCAACATTCGCCTTTTAGTTTTCGTCCGCAAAATTTTGTGATGCGGAAAATTAACCATTCCTAAAAAATCAACACCGGAAGAAAAAGTTTCGATGGAAATTTTGTTGGGGTGAAGCTCTAATTTCAATTCGTTTTGCAGAAAAACCTTAATCAATTCAACTAATTTCTCTAGTTCTTTTCTATCTTCCGACAAAATCACAAAATCATCAGCGTAGCGGATATAGTATTTGGCTTTTATTTTGTGTTTCATAAATTGATCGAATTTATTCATATAAACATTCACAAACAATTGCGAAGTTAAATTGCCCAGCGGAAGTCCGACACCTGTTTTCCCCCTCTCCTTTTCAAGGAGAGGGTAGGGTGAGGTATTAAAACTACCAACTACATTTTCCAAAAGTTTGATAATATTCTCCTCTGAAATATATTCTTTCATTATACCAATCAGAATTTCATGATCGATATTGGCAAAGAATTTTCTGATGTCGCATTTTAAAACCCAACAAGTCTGGGTGTTGTTTTGGCTGACTTTTCGAAAATATTCTTGGAATTTATCAATGGCTTTGTGCGTGCCTTTATTGTTTCGACAAGAATATGAATCGTGAGTGAAAGTTTTGTCAAAAAATGGATATAATTTTCTATAAATAGCATGATGCAAAAGTCGATCCTTAACTTTGGCTTTGTGGATGTCTCTGGGTTTGGGATCATTGATTTTGAAAGCTTGATAACCGCCGTGTTTCCAAGTATGATTAGAAAGTTCAAAGTGAAGCGAAAAAATGTTGCCCATCAGACGCAAAGAAAATTCTTGGACATCTTTTTTTTGTTTTTTCCCACAAACAAATTCTTTCCAGGCTAAAAGTAAGTTTTCTAAACAAATAATATCATCAAATTTATGAGTCAATTGAATTTTTCTAATCATAATAATAATTCTACTTTTAAATCCCCCCCCCCAGCATTTGCCGGCAGTTATCGCTAAAGAAAAAGAAGCTTATCAATTTTGGCTAATTTTACACAGAAATTTTCCTAAAACTGAACGCTACGGTCTTGGCAGAAGAATTGATTTGATTTTTCTTGAAATACTTGAACTCAGTTTTACTTCTGCTTTTTTACCGCCTGATCCAAAAATTATTTTGCTAGGAAAAATTATCTCTCGTTTAGATATTTTGAAATTTTTCTCTCAACTTGCATGGGAAAACAAACTTATTCCTAATGAAAAATATCTGGAACTTTCGCAAAATTTGGAAGGAATCGGGCGTCAGATTGGAGCTTGGAGAAAAGGATTGATTGATAAAAACAAAACTCCCGCAAAATCTGTGGGAGAAAAACAATAAGTTTCGGAACTACGATGCGATGACGATTCTCGGCGTTCCAGACATTGTCGTTCTCGAACCGATTCACGTTCACATTGAGCCTGCCATCGGAATTGACATTCACGTTGGCAACGAAATATGCGATAGATCATCTATGCCACCATCCTTTGAATACTCGCAGGATTGAATTTTATACGGAACCTAAAAGTTCACCAATCTATCGCACCAACTGGCTGTTTTTTTGTTTCGAAAATCATATTCACCCTTTCGCAAGACTTGTCCGACGAAATTCTCAAATGTGATCTTTCGACAATCTTGACCCGAAGCCGTAGCCACGAATCTTTCCAAGACTGCAATATTATTATACAAAAAAATCCCTTAAACTCAAAGTGCTAGAAGCACCAAAGAATCTAAGGGATCAAGGGACAAAATTTTAAGTCCCAAAGTTATAGAGTTTCTGCCAATCGCGGAACTACGATGCGATGACGATACTCGGCGTCCCAGACATAGTCGTCCTCGAACCGAAGCACGCCCACACCGAGCCTGCCATCGGAATTGACACCCACGCGGGCAACGAAGAAATGACCATGTGACTTAAATAAAAAGAAAGTCCCATAACCATCAGTTCGTAGCCAGCTCTTATATTTCCTCACGAAACCCTTGATTTGGGCTTGCGTAAGACAGAGCTTGCTAATGTCACCCGAGAGTGAACCAAAAAGTTGAGTAAAGGTGCCGTCTTTTGTCATCTCATACACCTCCACCGGCGTCTCACCAGTGGCTTGCCCTAGCTCATCTGCTTTATAGTCTTTAAAATCAGAATCAATGCCAGCTTCAAACATATCGTCTGAGCCAGCAATAACTTCCACTCCGTCGCAAGCGTCGATGACGAGCAAATGACCGGCGGAAATAAGATTAAGAAAAATATCCTTAACGATACCAGTCCAACATTTTTCCTTTCGGAGAAATTTTCTGAGCTCAACCAACCAACTCTGGCCAGTCTCACTCAAAAGTTTTTCCACCAAATCGCAGAGCGTCCCCAGTGTTTCGAGGGGAAGGTCAACGATTTTCCGAATCAATGTTCCGAGCATGTCTTTCATGGTCAGTCTCCTTTTTTTCTAAAAAAATTATTTTACTGTTGGGCTAACTTAACTAAAACAGTTTCGCCACAGCAGAAAAAAGTCTTGAAAAATTTTCTTTATCCTAAAGCTCGGCTTTTAAAATTCCTAAAGCCGAGCTTTAGGATAAACTTAGGATAACTCCTTTCTGCCATGGCAAAACGCAAATTTCGCCTTGTTAAGGAACAATTTTCACTAACTATTCATTATACACCCAAAACAGCTTTTTGTCCAGCCCTTGGACAAGATTTGGCTTAAATAAAGAATTTTTAGTGAAAGTAATTTGAAGTATATCTTAAAAGAATTATTTTTCTAATAACCATTTCCAGATCGGCTTCACAATTATAGTTTTATTTTGCAAAATTATTTCCTCATCATCGTCACTAGTCAAAATAAGCCCGCTTGATAATTTATATTTTTCCATTGCCTCAAGAAGTCCGCCAATTTCTCGTTCAC
The DNA here is from genome assembly GCA_041662285.1 of Parcubacteria group bacterium. GTDB lineage: Bacteria > Patescibacteriota > Minisyncoccia > Moranbacterales > UBA2206 > UBA2206. Next base: position 4,811 of record JBAZSS010000015.1, on the reverse strand, counting down.
GATTATCCATATCCAAATGATTAGTCACTTGGATTAGACTTTCAATTTTTCGCTTTGAAGCTACCACAAAATCACATTCTTTTTTATCACTAAAATAAAAGATTTCTTTGTCTCTGTTTTTCAGCTCTATAAAAACTATATTTTCCAATATCCTACCAACATTCGGCGAATGCATAACTGCCACTTCTTGATACAGCCCCGCATCTATCAGATACATTTTGTCAGGATTATATATTTGTTTTTTTATGGAAAAACTGTGTTTTGGCACAGAAAAAAATAAGTAAGCATCTATTAAATATGAAATATAATTTTTGACAGTCATTAGGCTCTTGATTTCTGTCATTTTGGCAATATTTTCATAGCTTAGTATCACGCCGATATTAGAAGAAACGAATGAAACTATCTCGCGCAAATTTATTTCACTTTTAATTTTTCGCCTCAGCATAATATCGCGATACACAATGTTTTTCAAATATTCTTGCAATAGTGGACGAAATTGATTGATAACAATTTCTGGAAAACCGCCGTTTTTAAAGTATTGATTGAATACTTTTTTTATTTCCTTTTTCTTATCCGAATCATAAAAATCATTTTTTCCTATTTCTCCCAATTTATATTTCACCAACTCTCTAAATGACAACGGAAAAAGATTAATTGGATAATTTCTCCCTGTAAGTGCAGTACCGATTTCCTTTGACAGAAGTCGAGCATTTGAACCTGTGATATAAATCTTATACCTTTTATCTTCCAGCAAGCGGTTGATGAATTTTTCCCATCGAGAAATGTTTTGTATTTCATCAAAAAACAGATAGACCTTATTTTTTTTATCAACAGCTACCACTTCATAAAAACATTCGAGTAAAATGGAAAGATCGGTTGCGGAAAAATTCAGAAGTTTTTCATCTTCAAAATTAAAATACAAGAAATTTTCTTCGCTGGTCTTTTTTTTCTCTTTGATTTTTTTCCAAATTAACCGCATCAAAAAAGACTTACCCGATCGTCTGACGCCAGTTATCACTACCGCTTCTTTCAGGGCATCAATTTTATCAAACAAGATATTTTGAATAACTTCCCTTTCGATAGAATTAGCAGTATTCGAAAAAATCTTTCGTTGTGATAAAATCAATTCTTTTAATAAGCTCTTATTTATCATATTGTTTGCGATATTATATTTACAATATAATATTATACCAATAACATTACATTGTCAATGTAATATACTGGTATATTGTATTTTTTGGCTTAAATAAAGAATTTTCTAAACTTTAATTCTTCTCAGATATACACTTTCAACTAAGCCGATAGCACAAAGCATCATAACCATTGAACTACCCCCATAGCTCAAAAATGACAATGGCACTCCCGCAACGGGCATAACACCGATGTTCATACCGACGTTTATGAGAAATTGAAAAAATAAAATCGATAGTATTCCCAAAGTTAACAGATAGCCAAAATTGTCCCGCGCAAGCCGTGCAGTTTCTTTTATTCGCCAAAAGATAATTCCAAAAAGCACAAAAATTGCCATTGCACCGACCAAGCCCAATTCTTCAGTAATCACAGAAAAAATAAAATCCGTGTGTTTTTCTGGCAAAAAATTCAATTGTGATTGCGAACCATGACCCAATCCACTACCAAACATTCCTCCTGAACCAACCGCGATAGTCGCTTGAATCACATTATATCCACTACCCATCGGATCTCGCTCCGGTTTTACAAAATTCATTATCCGATCTTTTTGATAATCCTTAAGAAAAAACCAACTGGATGAGGTAGTTAAAATTCCAAAAATCAAAAGTATGGCTAAGTTTTTTTTGTTGAGCCCCGAAGCCAAGAGAAGTGTTCCCCAGCTAGCTAGAATTATGGTTGCAGAGCCTAAGTCCGGTTGCTTCATGATAAGAAAAATTGGGATAAAAATAAGCACTATGGAAGAAATTATTCGCACAAAAATACTTAGTTGCGTCTTTTTTTTACTCAAAAAACTAGCCAAAAAAATGACCATGATAATTTTAGCAAGTTCTACTGGTTGAAAGTTGAAAAAGAAAAACTCTAACCAACCGGTGTTACCCTTGACTGTTTTTCCGAATAGAATAACTGCCATTAAAATAATAAGCATCAAAAAATATAATTTGGTGCTATGCGAATTTAATAATCGATAATCAAAAAAAGACAAAAAAAACATCGCCCCAATACCGATGACAATAGAAATTATTTGTTTTTGAAAATTTGCCGGATTGAAGGTTGCCCCCGAAAAAGAAACGCTATAGATTATTAGAAGACTAATAATAAGAAGCAGGCTTATTGAAATTAATAAAACCCAATCCAGCTTGAAAAATTTATTCATACTAGTATGTTCGCTTTAGAAAAGCTTCTGAATTGAAAATATTCACCTCGGCCTGAGCTTCCATCGTACTCACCGTGCCCGGAAAACTGCTTGGCCAAGAAATTTTGAAGTCTCGATCCTCTCCTGCTTTAATTGTTTTCATTTCAGTAGAATTAAGAGCTATGACATTATCAGATGAATCTTTCAATGCTATTTGTATTTTTATACTTCCAAAATCAAACGGACTACGATTGCGAAGCAAGCCTTGCGCATTAGCAAAGCCAATTCCATCAGAAATTTCACTGTAATTTTTGTTGATAATTTGAATGTCTGGCTTTTCATAATAATCTTCGAAGCGTAACCAATCAGAACTAAGTATCTTAAACTCTTGCGAAAAAGGAACGCTTGGCGCCTCAATATTGGTTTCTACTACATATTTTTCCTCACCTGGCAAGATAAAACTAGAACCTTTCTTGGTAGCGATAATACTACCCACTTCGTCTTTCAAATTTATTTCATAAGCAAAATTCTTATCGCCAAAAACTGCATTTGGATTAGCCACTTTTGCATAAAAATCATATTTTCCAGAAATACCAGAAAAGACTACGCCAATTTTTCCAATTGTCAAATCTTTCGCTATTATAGTGTTGCATTCTTTTTGGCAACCCCCCCCGCAATCAATACCACGCTCATTTTGATTCTGTCTTCCGTCTGTGCAAGTTTCTTCTGGTTTAAACGCAAAATAAAGACCGAGAATAATCAGGATAAAAAAAGTTATATAGACAAAAATTATGATATATTTTTTTTTCTCTGTATTTTCTATTTCCATAAAAATATTCTAACATTT
>JBAZSS010000015.1:0-1631 GCA_041662285.1 Parcubacteria group bacterium | reverse complement strand
GAGCATTATTCTGGCGGCGGCCTACTCTCCCTCGTAAGAGGTACCATCGGCGCTGAAGTGCTTAACTGCTGAGTTCGGAATGGGATCAGGTGTAGCCACTTCGCTAGAGCCACCAAAATAATGCTCTCTTATATATTCTTTCAAAAAGCATTAATTACTGGAGAAAAAAACATGAAAAATACTACGGTCGTCATTATGAGGGTAAAAATTGTAAAAATAAACTTCAAACTTTCCTTATATTTTTTCATACAAAATGCTAATTTAGTAATTTCTAACTGCTAATCAAATCACATAACACGCAGCACGCAACACGAATCAAATCCGAAGAATTGTTTCATGTTTTGTGTTTCATGTTACATGATAATCAAAATCAAGAGAGATAAAGTTCAATTTATTAGTATTTCTTGGCTTAACACATCGCTGTGCTTTCACCTGAAACCTATCAACCTGGTCATCTTCCAGGAAATCGGTCGCTCGTATCGCGCTTCGCACGATACTTCACTCACACACTAAGCTAACGAAAAAATACGCTAATCAAACTAAATCATTGGTTAATTTTTGTATATTATTCGTTTCCTTCGTGTATGTCGAGAGTATCACACGCAGTGTGACACGAACGACATTGCCTAATCTTGAGGTGGGCTTCCCGCTTATATGCTTTCAGCGGTTATCCCGTCCAAACGTAGCTACCCAGCAGTGCTCCTGGCGGAACAGCTGGTACACCAGAGGTTTGTTCTTTCCGGTCCTCTCGTACTAGGAAAAAGTCCTCTCAAGCAATAACGCCTACAGCAGATAGGAGACCAACCTGTCTCACGCATGTTTTCCACATATTACTATGTGCATTGGACTATACCTTCATCCTAAAAAAATTCTAGGAGACTGACGTTTAGTCTCTACGGGGTCAATATACGTTTTTTTCGTTTCTTTGAATAATTCAATTCACGAAATTTATCCACCAAATTTATCAACTTTATAAAATCTTTCTTATTTTTAACTTTCTTTTTAAGATTAATTATATTTTTTAATAATTTTAATTGAGCTTGTTTCATTACCACATAAGGCTCAATTAATTTAATAAAAATTATTATATCTTCTTGTTTGCTGATGATGTGTTCTATGATGCCATCTTTTCTTAAACGCTTATGTCCAAATTTTATCAATGAACATACTTTCGAAAAAGAATCGGCATCTTTTGCTGATTGGTAGAAAACAATATATGACACAATTTGAAACCCGAAACGATAAGTTCCGTTTGGTTTCGCTTGTACATAAATGCTTCCATCAGCATCTAGAAAACCAGCTAGATAAGATTTTTTTGTTGACGAAATTGATTTTAACATACACGACTTCCCTCGATATTATCCTAACACATGACGGTTTGTCATGCAATAGGACTTCATCGATATGAGTCAGTTTCGCGCTTAAAGATTACTCTTTAAGGCCGCCGTGATTATTGATGTCGTTTTTCCTCGGGCTCAAACTGTACAAAAGTCAAAAGTTTTTACTCTATAACTTCTCTACGGTTTGAACCCAGCTCACGTACCGCTTTAATTGGCGAACAGCCAAACCCTTGGGACCTTCTCCAGCCCCAGGATGCGATGAGCCGACATCGAGGTGCCAAACCCCATCGT
>JBAZSS010000014.1:0-29342 GCA_041662285.1 Parcubacteria group bacterium | reverse complement strand
CGGCGCTATATTGCGTCCAGCCAGTTTGGTCAGTCGTGTGCTGGGCAGTGTTAGCTGTTAAGCTACTCCAGGTGGTTTGTATCCAGCCATAAGTAGCTGCTTTAGCGATATAATTACGATAGACAAAAACACCCACAGCAACAACTAAAAATATGCTTGATAAAACAATAATTTTTTTCTTATTAATTTTCATATTTTTTTTCTTATTTTTTTACCTCTAAATTATACCACATATTTTTCCATTGACAAAGCAACTTTATCCATACACAATAACTTTATAGACTTTATGAACCTTCTAACTTTTAACTAAATTATTATGCCACTAAAAATTGGAATTGTCGGACTGCCGAACGTTGGGAAATCTACTCTTTTTAAGGCTCTGACCAAAAATCCGGTGGATATTCAAAATTATCCCTTTTGCACCATCGAACCTAATGTTGGGATTGTGAAAGTGCCTGATATTCGCTTGGAAAAACTCGCCGAGATGTCTCATAGCGCCAAAATTATCCCGACTGTTATCGAATTTGTCGATATCGCGGGACTCGTGAAAGGCGCCTCCACAGGGGAAGGTTTGGGCAATAAATTTCTGGCCAATATTCGCGAAGTAGATGCGATTGTGCAGGTGGTGCGAAATTTTGAAAATTCTGACATTATTCATGTACACAATAAAATTAATCCCGTAGAAGATATTGAGATAATCAACACTGAACTAATCATCGCCGATTTGGAAACTGTCAAAAAAGTTCAAGTGAGAATCGAAAAAGATGCCCGTGGGAACAAAAAAGGCGCCCCGGAACAATTAATCATCTTACAAAAAATCCGAAAAAATCTAGAGGAAGGAAAATTAGCTAATGAAACCGTCTTGGATTTATCCGACGAAAACACTGAGCTTATCATTCGCGAGCTCTCTCTATTGACTATGAAACCATTTCTTTATGTTTACAATGTTTCTGATGTCAATCAAAAAATGCCCGAACCGCTTGAAAAAAGAAATCATGTCAAATTAGACATAAAAATCGAAGAAGAACTTTTGGAAATGACGACTGAGGAAGCGGAGGAGTTAGAAATAAAATCCAATTTAGACCAACTTATTCTCAAAGCTTATGAAATTTTGGGTCTCATCACCTTTCTCACCACAGGTGAAGATGAAACTCGCGCCTGGACAATTCGAAAAAACTCCACCGCCCCAATTGCTGGCACGGCTATTCACAATGATTTCAAGGATAAATTTATCCGCGCTGAAATAATTGCTTGGGATGAACTCTTGGCCGTTGGATCGTGGAGCAAAGCCCGTGAAATTGGCAAACTTCGAACGGAAGGCAAGGAATATATCGTACAGAACGGCGATGTTATTGAATTTAAGATTTAATTTTTACGAAAGTACGAATAAATGCAAAAAAGGATTAGTAATTTCGTTAAATTCGCCTGCCTGCCGGTAGGCAGGTATTTTCGTAAATTATTTGACTAATCCAACATTCAATGCTAACCTAGAACTAATCAAAAAAGTCCCATAGTTTTCTCGCTTTACTCCGGTAGAGATAAGAAAACTGACATCCGTCAAGGACTTTCTTTGAGCGGATTTTAATTTAATTCATCTTAACATATTAACATATTAGCATTTTAGCAAAAATGCTAATAAATTCTTGTTAATATGCTAAAATGCTAAAATGAAATATGAATTATGAACTATTCTATCTAGTCGGAGCTTCAAAAGAGTCCGAATTGGATAACATCAAAAAGGAAGTCGAAAAAACAGTAGTTGATTTTGGCGGAGTTTTCTCGGAAAAAGAAACTCAAGAAAAAAGACGTCTGTCTTATATGGTGAAAAAAGAAAACCATGGAATCTATATCGCCCGCAGATTTGAACTAGAAAGTTCTGAAAACCTAAATGAAATTATCGCTAAGCTAAATCTCAATGGGAACATTTTGCGATATATTATGAGTAAAGCTGACGAACTTCCAGCTTTGCAATCAAAAGAAGAGAGAATGAATGAAACTGCCAAAAAAGAATCTAATCAAAAAATGAGAGAAGCAGCTAAGCCAGTTGCAAAAAAAGAAGAAACACCAAAAACTACAGTGACCAAAGAAAAAATCTCTGAAGAATCAGCAAGCGAGGAAGCTGTTTCGGAAAAACTTAGCAGTGACGACATCGACAAAAAATTAGAAGAAATATTAAACATTTAAATGCTAATATTTCGCGAATTTTAAAACGAATGCATTCGAATTCATTCGTTTAAACATTAGCGATTATTCGCATCACAATAAAATGAATCTAAACAAAGTCATGTTAGTTGGACGGCTCACTCGAGACGTCGAGGTGAGAAACACTGCCACGGGGCAAACCGTTGCAGCTATAAGTATCGCTACAAACAGATTCTGGAAAGACAAAAGCGGTCAACGTCAAGATCAAACTGAATTTCACAATGTTGTATTGTGGGGACGCCTCGCTGAAATCGCCGGTCAATATCTTTCTAAGGGACAAGAGGCTTTCATTGAAGGCCGACTCCAAACTAGAAAATATACCGCCAAGGATGGCACTGAAAGACGAACCACTGAAATTGTCGCTGAAAATATGCAACTTGGTTCGCGTGCTCAAGGTACAAGTGCTCCAGCGTCTAGCTATAACAATCCTGCTCCAGCTAAGCCAGCAGCACCACAGCAAGAAGCTCCAGCCGAAGAAATTCCTACTATCAACTTAGACGAAGAAGAAAATGAAGTGAGAATTGAAGATGTACCATTTTAATATTTAGAAAATAATTTTATGAACAACAACGAAGTAATCGAAAAAAAAATCTGCCATTTTTGTCAGAACAAAATGGATAAAATCGACTTTAAGGATTCCTATCTTTTGCGTCGCTTTATGAATTCTCAAGGGAAAATTTATCCCCCAAAGCGACACGGGACTTGCGCTCGTCATCAGCGCTCACTTTCTAATGCGATAAAAAAAGCGCGAACTATGGCTCTTGTGCCATTCGTCGCCAGATAAATCATTCTACCATATTAACATTTTAGCATTTTAGCATGCTGAATTTGTTTTTTTGTTAATATGTTAAAATGTTATTATGTTTTTATGTTAAATATCAATGAAATAAAAACCGGAACAAATATTATTCAAAATGGCGCTCCTTATGTCGTGCTCTATCATGAACATTCCAAGATGGGACGCGCTGGATCAGTACTGCGCACTCGACTCAAAAATCTAGCCAATGGAAATATTTTGGAAAAAACTTTCCAAGGTGCGGAATCAGTCGAGGAAGCTGATGTTTCCAAAAGCAAGGCTCAATATACCTACAAGGAAAATGACAGTTACAATTTTATGGATAATGAGTCCTATGAACAATTCACTCTTTCTAAGGAGGCACTGGGAGACAACATCAACTATCTCAAAGAAGGCACAGAAGTTTCAATTTTGAATTTCAACGGCAATCCAATTAACATTGAACTACCAATCAAAATAACTTTGCGTGTGATTGAAGCACCACCAGGAGTAAAAGGCAATACCGTTTCCACTGGAGGAAAAATGGTGACGCTTGAAACCGGCATCAAAGTTTCTACTCCACTCTTCGTAAAAGAAGGCGACGAAATTATCATCAACACTGAAAAGGGTGAGTATGTTTCTAGAGCTTAAATATAAAATTTATTTTCCTAAAAAACCAGAATTAATTTCTGGTTTTTTTATATTTTCAATTCTTCTTTAGAATCTTTTTAGCCTCCTTCAAAAAATCTCTCGCGCTTTCAAGCATGCTTTCAGTGCCGAGTTTATCAAAATCGCCATAATAATCAGCATTTTCGCGAAGAGATTTTCCCAATTGGAGTGCTTCCAAGAATTTATAGCTTAAAATATTTTCCGCAATGTATAAAGATTTCAAGGCTTCCATTAAGCAAAAATGACTCTTCTCGCGATAGCCCTTTTTATAAATCAAAGCCCTAGCCGTGTGGAACATTGAATAATAAGTTTGAATCGTGCTCCACTTATAATTCTTTTGCGCAAAGCTATCCTCAGCTATTTTCAAATCTTCCTTGGCTAAATCCAACTCTTTTGAAACTAATTGTTTAGCTTTGGAAAATATCTTTATCTTTCCTCGCTCCAAACACTTTTCGAATTCCCTAGTCTTCATTTTTTTCATGCATCACTTTGCCTTTTTCAATCTCCTGAAAAAGCAAAGGCTTATTTTTATTAATTTTTATCATCTCACTTGGACTTTTCACAATCAATTGCACCCTTTCTGCAATTTCTGAATTGTTTATTATTTTTCTAACTCCATTGATATTATTAGTTAAAACAAATAAATCAATATCGCTATCTTTTTTGTTCGTTCCATTGGCAAATGATCCAAATAAAATAATTTTTATACTCTCGCTTTTTAATTTGTTTATCAATGGTTCTAATTTTGAAACATTTAATAATACTTTTATCTCGCGAATTAGATTATTTTTACTATCAGCTTGATACAAAGAAGTTCGCCCGATTTTTTTGCACTTTATAATTTTATTTTCTGACAATTTTCGCAAAGCCAAATTAACTGCCGATTTCTTAACACCTGTTTTTTTCACTATTTCTTTTTCTTGAAATTCTTTTCCGGTATTTTCCACCAAAAAAACCAGCGCTTTTTGTTGAGAGGTTGTAAAAATAATCTTTTCAATTATACTCATATTTTTATTCCATTATTTTGGATATATTTCCATTATACTGGAATATAGCTTATTTGTCAAATATGCGAAGTAAAGTTTTTTTGTCTTAAAAATAAATAATCAACTTTGTGCATATGCATAGAAAGTGATTATTTTAGAATTAAAAAAATCTGAATTTCTAATTCAGATTTTTTTGAAGTTTTTTTTCGGGGATTATTCTTACAATAATCCGACTGTGTTAAAAAGTGTGATGGTGAGAACTGGTACTAGAGCCACAAGGATTGCGAAGTTCATTTCCTCCGCTTCCTGCGCCTGTACTTCCCTTGTTTCACATTCAGGGCAGGGGCATTTTTTTTCTTCCATATTTTTGTTTTTTTCCCTTATTTCAAAGGGTTTATTAATAATTAACTTTTTTTAATAAATAAAAAAAGCGGTGTTCACCCGCTTCCTTATTTAATATATCTATTATACATCATCTAAACGCAAAAGTCAAGCTAAATTTAGCTAGATCGCAATATTTAAAAAAGTGTTGATGGCGGTGCCGAGAAAAATTCTTAGTGGTGTAGAGAAAAAGAAAATGAAAAACAAAAGAATGGCGAAACCAAATTGTTCAAGCATAGCTTGTATTTCAATTCTAACGGGGAAAAAAGTAAATAGTATTTTAGAACCATCCAATGGCGGAATGGGTATCAGATTAAAAAAAGCCAGAAAAACATTAATGATCACAATGATAATTAGAATTTCATAAAATATAGTACTTACTGATCCAGAAATCAATCCAGAAACTGTTGACCATTCATTGAAATTATTGACAATATCCTTCTTGAGATTTATAGGCAGAGCGATAAATCTGGCCAAGAGTGCCGCTGCGAGAGCCACCACTAGATTTATCCCTGGTCCAGCAAGTGCCACTATCATCGGTCCCCATTTTTGATTCTTGAGATTATATGGGTTATATGGCACCGGTTTGGCCCAGCCGAAAGCAAAACCAAAAGAAAGATACATAAAAAGTGGCGCGAAAAATGAACCCACCATATCCAAATGTTTCAAAGGATTAGCTGTGAGCCGACCAGCATATTTAGCTGTTGTATCACCCAGCTTGAGCGCTGCCAAGCCGTGTGCTACCTCATGGATAATCACACTATAGAGCAGTATAGCGATATAGAAAACAATTAGGACTATTTCGTTTAACATGTTTGGCACAGAATTACACGGAATTTTACAGAACGACACGGAATTTTTTCTGTGTTGTTTTGTTGTTTTCTGTGTTTTTCTGTTTTTACGATTACTTGCTTTTATTACCCTTATATGCTACATTATATCTTGTAATAAATCAACCTATGCATGTAGCACGCAACATGAAGCATGAAACATTTTCGTTTCATTTTTGTTTCATGTTATATGTTTCATGATTCATGATTATGAGTAGAGTATGTGATGTTTGCGGCCGAGGTCCCCAAGTTGGAAATAAAGTTAGTCATTCCCAAGTAAAGACTCTCCGGAAATATATGATCAACTTGCAAGTCAAAAAAGTTGACGGAAAATCCAAAAAAGTCTGCACTAAGTGCATCAAAACCATGGCCAAATAAAAAAATTAGAGCCTTAAAAAAATCCCCGAAATATTTTCAGGGATTTTTTATTTGTCTTGAAAGTATAATTTATTCTAAAATTCCATCCAAATTTACATCATAAAGAATTTCATCTTGTACTAGACGATAATCGATAATTTCTTCTTTCTTGAACCAGTGAGCTATTTCCATTTCAGCTTCCTCTGGTGAACCTGAGGCATGAATTAAATTTCTTACAGCTCTATTATCAGAATCAGACATTTGATATGAGTCTAAAACATAATCACCCCTAATCGTTCCGGGGTCAGAAGTAAGAGGTTCAGTTCCCCCAGTAATTTTTCGAATAATTTTTACCGCATGTGCGCCTTGCCAAATCATTGCTATAACTGGTCCGCTAGTCATATACTTTTTTAGATTGGCTAGAATCTTAGCAGTAATTTCAAGCGGATCCTCAGATGGTGGGACTAGACCTTTTTTCTTATAACTTTCTATTGTTTTCTCTCCAGTTATTCTCCGCCAATTTGGATCAAGAGTATAGTGCTTCTCAATAAAATCTTCTTCTGTTAATAACATTTTTATTGCAATAAGTTTAAGACCAATGCGCTCATAACGCTCGATTATTTCTCCTACTAAAGTTCTCTGTAAGCCATCTGGTTTTATCACAACCAGCGTTCTTTCTTTTGATGGATGGTTTTCCATAATTTTACAAAATCTAAATTTAATTAAAAACCTCTCTCAAGGTTATGAGACTATCTTATCAGATATATTCCTTCCTTGCAAATCCACTCACAAAGAAATTATTCCTCCGCTTTTTCTTGCTCCTTTAGCTTCTCGTAAATCTTTTTGTTTATTTCTTTCATAATTTTCGGATCAGCTTTGAGTGTAGCTTTGGCATTTTCTCTGCCCACACCAAGCTTTATCTCACCAAAATTATATGAATTACCTTTCTTTTCAATCACTTCATATTTGACTCCTGTATCTAACACATCGCCGGAAGCGCTCACACCTTCGTTATACATAATGTCAAATTCGCAAGTCTTGAAAGGTGGAGCTACTTTATTTTTGACAATTTTCACCTTTGTGCGGTTACCCACAATATCTTCGCCTTTTTTGATTTGTGCTGATCTCCTCACTTCAATTCGCACGGATGCATAAAATTTCAAAGCATTCCCGCCTGTAGTTGTTTCCGGATTGCCAAACATTACGCCAATTTTCATTCTAATTTGATTGATGAAAATTACAGTGCAATTTGATCTGGCAATGATAGCGGTGAGTTTTCGCAGAGCTTGCGACATGAGCCGTGCTTGACGCCCCATATGCGAATCACCCATATCACCTTCAATCTCCGCTTTTGGCACCAGCGCTGCCACAGAGTCCACCACGATGATACTAATTTCTCCCGAGTTTACTAATGTTTCCACAATATCCAAGGCTTGTTCGCCATTATCCGGTTGAGAAATCAAAAGATCATTGATGTTCACGCCGATTCTTTTGGCATACTCGGGATCAAGTGCATGCTCAGCGTCGATAAACGCCGCCACGCCACCCGCTTTTTGCGCGTTAGCGATGATATGCAAAGTTAGGGTTGTTTTTCCGCTTGATTCCGGTCCATAAATTTCCACTACTCTTCCGCGTGGAATTCCACCTATACCCAAAGCAATGTCGAGCGAGATAGCACCAGTTGGAATAGAAGCTACATCCACTCTTTTGACGTCCCCTAATTTCATCAGCACTCCTTCACCAAATTTTTCCCTAATCTCATCGACAACTGCCAACAACTTTTTGCCATCCTTTTCTTCTTTCATAAGCTTTTGTTTAATTATTATTTTTTATACTGATATTGTATCACTCCACCAAATTCTTGGCAAGAGGCTACTTTTTAGCTTTAGTACTGACACCCTTAACTTGAGTATTTAGAGTGAAAGTCACGCCTTTTACTGCCCCAGAATCAGAGCTTAGAGCTCCAAGATCTTGATCGTTAAACTTAACAAAAGTTGCTTTACCTTTACCAGAGTTTATTACTATTTTATCATTAGCGGAAAAATTCTGCACTGCCCCACTTAGCATTGTGCCGTCAAAAACAATTTCTCCATCCGCTTCCACATTTACCCAAACTGGACCGGGGTCAACTCTGACTTCAATTTTTATTTTCTTTTCTGGCAGATTAGGTGCAATATTTTCTTCGGCCGGAGAAACATTACTTTCTTCTTGCTCTTTATAATTAGAACGAATACTCAAACTCTGTGTAGTTTCTTTTTTGAATTTATTAATCGATTTCACATCAATCGTGTTTAGTCCTGATTGCAAAGTTAGATTTTCCTTAAACCGACCGTCATCACCCACCAGGATTGGTTGATTATTTATATATAAAAGTGCCTCTTTGTCCGTCACCCCTTCAATATAAACTGAGTTTCCATCCATTTGACTCTTGTCTTGCGGATTCAAAATAACCAAGCTTGGAGCATTGGCAAAGGAATTTATTTCATTATATAACAAAAATAGTCCGGCAAAAACCAAAACGGTTATAGCAGAGATAAGAATTTTTTTAGGAGTAAAAATAAAAGGAGAGATGTTGATTGGTTTTTCTTTTTGCAAATCTTCTTTCCTGTTTTTTTTCAAATTAGCTCGGACTTCTTTTTCTCTTTCATAAATTCGAATGAGTATTTTTTCGTCCACTCCTAAAAAATCTGCGTAACTTCGCAGAAATCCCTTGACATAAACATCAGCTGGCAATTTATCCCAAACGCCTTCTTCTAGATATTCCAAATAGGCTGGCTGAATTTTGGTAAACCTTGAAGCTTCCGCAATTGAAGTTCGTTTGTCGCTTCGCAGTTTTTTCAATTTTTCTCCCAGCGTTAATGTGCCAACGCTTTTTTTAGTAAAACCATTTGCCATTTTTATCTGCGAGGTACGAGCAGCTATAAAAATGAGCATCCCGCACCAATTCTCTATTAAAAAATTAAATTACTTTCAGTTAAGCCGTAGGCGTTTCTATGCATCAAATTCCATATTTTCTATAAACTTAATTGGAATTGGTGCGGGGCATATTCTTGCTCTTTTTATATCTCCCACTTATCCCTCTTTTCCTGATCAGAAACATTATTTTCATATTCAATACTGCCTTCTTCTGCTACGCCATAAACCTCGCGCGGTTTGGCGCCATCAGCTGGTCCAATCACGCCTTTTTCCTCGAGTATATCCAAAATTCTAGCCGCCCGAGCATAGCCAATTCTAAATCTTCTTTGCAAAAATGAGGCGCTAGCTTTCTTTGCGCGCTTTATCTCTTCTTCAATTTGTTTCAAAAGTTCATCATCCTCACCACTGCCTTCTTCCATTTTGAAATCGGTAATTTCCTTATTTAATTTTTCTGTGATATCTTGCTCGTCTTCTTTTTCCCCGCCTGCCTCGTTATGCGAAGCATTGCGGGCAGGTTTTTTATCCTCCTTCTTTTGAGAGATGATAAATTTCACCACCTTTTTAACTTCTGATTCACTCACAAAAACACCTTGGATTCTTTTTGGTTTTGGAGAACTAGCACTCAGATAGAGCATATCGCCATTGCCTAACAATTTTTCTGCGCCACCCATATCCAGAATTGTTCGTGAATCAATTTGGGTCGCTACTTGAAAAGCAATTCTTGTTGTGATATTAGCTTTGATTAGTCCTGTGATAACTTCCACTGATGGGCGTTGCGTCGAAACAATCAAATGAATGCCCACAGCGCGGGCCATTTGGGCAATGCGCACAATTGCGCCCTCCACTTCTTTGCCGTGACTACCCATAAGATCAGCCAGTTCATCAATTACAATAACAATATATGGCAGAACTTTCAATTCTTCTTCGCTGGTTTCATTGGTTTCTGGATTAGTGCGTTTTATCTTATAACCCGACTTGAGTTTTTCTCGATACGAATTCATATCTCTTGAACCAACATCTTGGAGTAGTCGGTACCGTCTTTCCATTTCTCCCACCGCCCATTTCAAAGCATTAACCACCTTACCATTGTCCACCACTACATCCGTGAGAAGATGTGGAATACCATTATACAGCGAGAGCTCCACTCGTTTTGGATCAACCATAATAAATTTCAATTCTTCCGGTGAATTTTGATAGAGCAAAGTTGTGATCACAGAATTTATCGAAACTGATTTTCCAGTACCCGTGGCGCCCGCAATCATAAGATGAGGCATCTTGGCCAAATCACCAAAAACACAATTGCCACTCACATCCTCTCCCAATGCCAACATCAAATTTGAAGTTCTTTTTTTGAATTGAGATTCTTCAATCATATCGCGCAGTCGAACAATCAACGAAGTTTTATTCGGTATTTCAATACCAATCAAAGATTGGCCAGGGATTGGCGCTTCAATTCGAATTGGATGAGCAGCAAGTGCCAGTGACAAGTCATTTTGCAAAGCTAAAATTTTGGCAATTTTCACTCCCACGGCCGGACGAAAACTATATTGCGTCACCGATGGACCAATCTTGACTGTGCCTCTTTCTACTTGAATGCCAAAATCATGCAAAGTTTTTTCGATAATGGCAAAATTAGCCTCCACATCTCCCCCTTGCGCTTCACCATAAGTTTTTTCCAACATATCTGCCGGCGGAAAAACCCATTTAGAACTTTTAGATTTTGGAAATTTGAATTCTTCTGTTGGAGCTTCTAAATCAAGCGAATGACGCTTCATTATTTTTCTTGGATTTATTTGTCCCTCAATTTCTTCTTCAACTTTTGGCGACACGAATTGATCACGTCCTTCCACAAATTCAATTTTCCCGATATTTTTTTCAATTTCATTTTCTGTGTCGTTCCGTATTATTTCTGTGTCGCTCTGTGCCTTAATAATTTCTGTGTTTTTCTGTGCCTCTATTTCTGTGTCGTTCTGTTTTTCTTCCGTGTCATTTTGTGTTTCTTCTTGTTTTTTAAATTTCAAGAAAAAATGCACGATAGAAAAATTGAAAGTCAAAATTATTCCTAACATAAAAATAGCCAAAAGCACCACCAGACTTCCAGCTGAGCCTAAATACTTTGCCAAGAAATGACTTAGTCCATAACCAATATATCCTCCACCTTTGCCCTTACCGGCCATTTTGAGCATTTCTTCAGCTAGATAGAACCAATGAAATATTCCGGCGATACTCAGAAGAGAAACCAAAAGGCCGATAAATTTGGTCACATAGAATGCAGTTTCTCGACGAAGAAGCAGTACTATGCCAGCAAAAATCAAAGAAACTGGAAAAATAAATTTCACATAACCGATTGAATAACCAATCATTTTGTTCAAGAATTGCCCAAAAGATCCGGCCGCATTGAAAAAGCCCAAAATGGAAAGCACCGCCAGCGCAAAAAGAACCACGGCCACCGCGCTCCTTTTGGCGTCCCCCTTAAGATTAATTCTTGGTTTTTTTTCCTGCTGTTCTTCCCCTGAATTATCCCCCTCTTTATTCTTATTTTTTTTATGTCTTCCCATATAAATCTATTCTACCACAAAATTTGAAAATCAAAAACACTACGAATTAGATCACCAAAAATCTAACCATACTGTTTTTCGTTAGCTCATTTAAAATCTAACCCAATTATGAGATAATAGCCTGTTTAACTAATAACCAGACTATTAACCATATGATGACCAAAATGAGCAAAAGGGAGTATTTGATTGAGGTAAAAAAGAAATACAAAAAAGCTAAGAGACGAGTTAAAATTCAATTGTTAAATGATTTTTGTGAATTCACAAAGTATAATCGCAAATATGCTTTGCAACTCTTGAATAATCCTGTACCAGCTAAATGGAAACGCTACCGTACTAGAGAAAAGATTTATGATCAGACAGTAATTGAACCGCTCTTGGTTTTATGGAGAGCTTCTAATGAAATTTGTGCTGAAAGATTTCATCCTTTCATTCCAACTCTGTTGCCCAAAATGATAGAGTTGAATGAACTTGAAATTACAGATTTTGTTAAGGAAAAATTATTGAAAATTAGTTTGGGTACAGTCAAGAGAATTGTTGGGCATACTAAAAGAATATCCAAGATTAAAATCAAAGGCACGACTAAACCAGGAAGTATCTTAAAAAAGCAGATTGCCGTTAGATATGGTCGCTGGACGGATACTGACCCAGGTTGGTGTGAAACTGATACCGTGGCTCATTGTGGTGATAATGTAGGCGGAGAATTCATCTATTCTCTCGATGTAATTGATATTTGTTCAGGCTGGAGCGAACAGGCGGCGATTTGGGGAAAAGGAGAAATGGCTACCAAAGAGCAAATGGATGTGATTAGATTAAGATTGCCTTTTAAATTATTAGGGCTTGATCCAGATAATGGATCTGAATTTATCAATTGGCAGATGTTTCGTTATTGTAAGAAAAATGAAATTACTTTGGCTAGAAGCAGACCATATCATAAAAATGATAATGCTCATGTGGAACAAAAAAACTATACTGCAATTAGGCAATTAGTTGGCTATCATCGGTTAGACAAAAAAGAACAAAAGGATCTTTTGAATGACTTGTATGCTAATGAATGGAGATTGTATTTGAATTTCTTTCAACCAACCATGAAGTTAAAAGAAAAGATTAAAGATACTCAAACGAAAAGAACCACCCAAAAATATTACGAAGCTAAAACACCTTATCAAAGGTTAATGGAGCATCCAAAAATTAGTCAGGAACAAAAAGATATGTTAAAATCCGTCTACGAAAAGATTAATCCTATTATTTTACAAAAAGAAATTAAAAGAAAGCTAGAGCTAATCAAAAAGACTCTATAGTTATATTCTTAAATGATCTAATACGCACTACACTGCACCGTCCGAGCTTCCTAAGGTTCCTAAAGCGAAGCTTTAGGATAAATAATTCATAAAATTAGTATAAATTATGCGATTGCATTCTCAATATTAAGCTTAATTTTGATATTTGTCAGTGCTATCAACTACCACAAAAATCAAAAACTCTTGTCATATCAACAAGAGTTTTATGAAAGCAATACATTTTCAAGAAATCAATCTCTTAATATTTTAAAGCTTTTCTCTCACTTCCTTTAATTTCTCCTCTTCTTCTGTCATTTTCTTAAGATCAGCAAAATTCTGGTTAAATGACTCTATCCAATTATTCAACTCTCTTAGAAATTCTAATTTTTCTTGAGGGCTCATTTTTGATTCAGCTTCTTCCAAAGCTTTGTCAATTTCTTTTTTTATTTTTTCTTGATCTAAATTATTATCCATATTTTTTTTAATTTTCAATTATTACTAAGCCAAAAATTTTCTAGTATCTAAAATTATTTACCCGAAGACGCTTCTTCTATATCCTGAGATAAATTAAATTTCGCACCAGCTACTGCTGCTCTCTTTCTAGAAATTTCTTCAAATTTACCAGTAATATAACCCATCGCACCAGCTACTGCGCTAAGACCACCAATCGAATATAAAATAGCTCCACCACCATCAGGACCAGCGTCCATGCCCATATAAGTCATCAAAGCACTCATAGAAATTCCCACCGCACCAATAACTTTCATTAGTTTGTCGCTATTGATATCCTTCATCTTAGCATTTAACTTTTCACTATTTAATAATTTTATTCTATCCAATAGTTGCGGGCTATCTTCAAAATTTTTCATCATTTGAGTTTTATTTTTGAAAAGCCTTTCAAATTCTTCCTTAATTTCCGGATTAAGTCTTTTTTCATTTTCCTCATCCTCTGAAACTTGACTGAGTTCAGTAGCATCATAATTTCGCGGATCTTTCTCATATGATTCCGCTGATTTTTTATCCACACCAGCTCGATAATCCTTCACTCCTTTTTGATGAGATAGATATGCCAAGTCCCCTTCTAACTTCGAGTCAGGCTCTTGACTTGTTGATGATTTTTTAAAACTCTCAAACATATTTTTATTTCCCTTAATAATTACCTCCTTATTATACCCCCCCCAGCAACAATCGTCAAATCAAAAAAATATTCACCCTTTCCTAAAGCTTCGCTTTAGGAGAAATCAAAAAAATCCTCTTTGATACAAAAAGACACGCCGTGTCCAATTGGACACGGCGTGTCTTAATCCATGTTTTAATCCAAAAAAATATTTTTATATCTTCAAATCCGAATATTCCCGCAAGGTTTTCAGTGTCGCTTGCACTGTTTCATTTTCCGCGTTAAGCATTTTTACAATAATCATAATCTTCCTCAACGCCTATAAAAACAAACTTTGCAAAAAATTATCCGCCGTAACAATATCAACATTCCCAATTGTTTTTTCTCTTTTTAGATCCTTAACTACCTGCACACCGTTGTAATTATATTTATCGCAAAAATATTTCAAATTAGAACTCAGATTTCCATCGGATACTTTTACCTCAATAAGCTTGGAAATTTCCCCATTTTCCACTAAAGCGAAATCAACTTCTTGCTTGTTTTTTGTACGGACATAGTTGAGTGATAAATTTTTTCCAGTGTAATCAACAGAGCCATGTACATGTTTTAAAAGACTCATGGCCACAAAATTTTCTAGCTTTGCACCTTCGTCTCCATTCACCAGACCGTTATCAAAAAAATAAATTTTTGGTTCTTTGAGAATAGAGCGGGCAATGCTTTTTGAATAAGGGCTCACTCGAAAAATAATATATAGGGCTTCAAAAATTTCAATATACTTTTTTACCGTGATTGGCGACAGCTGAACATCCTCGGCAATTGAAGAATAGGAAATTGGCGATCCGACTTTTTTTCGTAGCAATTCCAAAACCATTTGCAAAGCTCGAAAATTATGAATCGTTTCAAAATCCAAAACATCCGTACGCACCAAGCCATCAAAATATTGTTTTCTCCATCTGTCTGCGTCTGTTTTGTTTGGCGCTAAAAAAGGCTCCGGAAAACCTCCGCGCTCCAAAAACCTTTCTGTGTCAATCGCAAAATTTAATTTTTCCTGAACGTTTTTTATTTCTGAGATGGAAAATGGAAACAAATGATGCACAAAAAATCTTCCCACCATCGAATCCCCCGTTTGCCGAAAAGTATTCAGTCTCGCGCTACCCGTCACTAATATTCTTAAATTCTCCTCTTTAGTATCAAAAACACCTTTGATATAATTTTTCCAGCCTTTCATTTTATGCAGTTCATCTAAAATCAAAAATTCAGTGTTTTTCGGCCATGATTCAGCTTTCATAATCTGACGATCTTCCGAGCGGTCATAGTTCAAATAGACCATTTTATCAAAATTCTTGCCAATTTCTTTAGCCAACCAGGTTTTGCCAACTTGCCTTGGGCCAACCAAAAAGACTAGTTTTTTTCCTAAATCAGCTCTTATTTGCTCGATTTGTCGCCTATACATATATTTTAACTTATCTACTTATATGACTATTATACAGCATATTATAGAAAAGTCAAGACTATTTGATATTATAACAATAAATAGTCTTTCTACCAAAAAACGCCTCGGATTTCCCAAGGCGTTTTTTTTGTTTTATATTCAAGCGTAGAGACGTAGCATTGCTACGTCTAGCACTGCCTCGTCTCTACAATTTTATATCTTCAAATCCGAATATTCCCGCAAAGTTTTGAGCGTAGCTTGGACCGTTTCATTTTCTGCGTTTAAAAGCTTCACATTTTTAAACTTTTCGGCAATTTTTGTGATCACTTCATCTGCCCAAGAAGGCGCGATGACTTTCACACCAGAAAAATCAATTTCAATTTCCTCATCTTCTTTGAGATCTTTCAAATTATAAGCTGAAATTGTCAAAAACGCTTCCCGACCCGCAGGACGAGAAACCAAAACATCGCCAATTTTTTGCAGTTTAATACGCATAAAATTATAAGGTTATTATTGCTAAACATCCTTTGATATTTTCAGAGTTTTCTTCTATTTTCATTTGATCATTAAGCTCTGCCTTAGCAGTTCCAGAATAAAAATTCAAATGCATTTTTTTGCTTTGCACGTTTTCTTTCACAAATTTCAATCCATTGCCCCGCTTTTCCGGAGCGCGCCCAGAAATTCTTTCGGTAAAAGCCGTCATCAATGCTTCCTGATCATCTTTTATTTCCGGCTTGACTCTTTTGAGTGTATTGAAAATTCCCCGCCCTCTATCAGCTAGAACTATTTCAATTTTATCTTCAGAAAAAGAATATCCAAAAAATATTCCTGGGATATCTTTCCAATTCCCAACATTATGATCAAAAGAATTATTAGCAATTTCACCAACCACCGCAGAAACAATCGAGGCATCATTTCCTCTTTTTTCAAAAAGCTCCCTTATCATTCTGCCAAATCTCGCATCATATACATCCCTCGTCCCACAATAAAATTCACTAGCAACATCAACACTGCCGGCTTCCGCCGTTATCCATTCATACGCTAATTTTTCTTGTGAATTTTCCATAATCCAATTGTAGCCTATTTTGACACTAAAAGTCAAAAATCAAAAAACGCCTCGGATTTCCCAAGGCGTTTTTTGTATTTTATATTCAGGGTAGAGACGCCCCGTCGGGGCGTCTCTACAAAAATTATTTCCTGTATCCCGTCCCCGCTGGAATCAATTTTCCGATGATCACGTTTTCTTTGAGACCACGGAGTTTGTCTTCCTTGCCTTGTGAAGCAGCGTTGATCAGAACTCGAGCAGTTTCTTGGAAAGAAGCAGCGGAGAGGAAACTATCAGTTGAAAGAGCCACCTTAGTGATGCCAAGAAGCATTTTTTCACCTACGGCTTTTTCTCCACCAGCTTTTTTGATTTCTGCATTCGCTTCCAAAAATTCATCCTGTTCCAAGATATCTCCCACAGAGAAATCTGCATCGCCAGAAGCAAGAACAGTCACTCGACTAAACATTTGACGAACAATTGATTCGATGTGTTTGTCGTTGATGCCTTCACCTTGCGCTGCATACACTTCTTGAATTTCTCGAATGATATATCGATAGACCTCTTCCCAACCCATTGTTTTGTAAAGTTTTTTGAGATCGATATGACCTTCAGAAAGTTGTGTTCCCATTCCAATCATTTCACCTTCTGAAACTTTGAGTGTTGTGTTGGATGGTACTTGATATTCCTTGATTGTTTTTTGCTTGTCTTCGGCTTCAATCTTGATCACAAAATTCTTATCTTGTTTTTCAATCGCCAAAACTTTTCCATTAACTTCTGAGATAATCGCTTCACCTTTTGGTGGACGAGCTTCGAAAATTTCTTCCACCCGAGGTAAACCTTGAGTAATGTCAGATCCAGCGATACCTCCAATATGAAAAGTACGCATAGTTAGCTGTGTTCCTGGCTCACCAATCGCTTGCGCCGCCACGATTCCCACAGCCTGACCAATTTCCACAATATTACCTCTACCAAGGTCAGTGCCATAACATTTCTGACAAACTCCTCGTGGAGTTTTGCAAGTGACTACTGTTCTAATTTTAACTTTCGCCACACCGCTTTTTTCGATTCTTTCACCTTGTTCCTTAGTGACCAAATTATCTTTTTCTACAATAACTTCTCCGGTCTTTGGATCAATCACGTCTTCTGTAAGCACTCGGCCAGTGACGCGACTTCCGAAACTTTGTCCAATTCGATCAGAATCTTCTTTGAAAATGAAAGCGCCACCCTTATCTTTGCAATCAGCTTCACGTACAATGATATCTTGCGCCACATCCACGAGTCTTCGCGTTAGATATCCCGCTGTCGCTGTTCGAAGAGCGGTATCGGCCATACCTTTTCTGGCTCCATGAGTAGAAATGAAATATTCCAACACATTCAAACCTTCTTTGAAACAGCTCTTGATTGGAAGTTCAATAGTTTCACCAGTTGGTCCCGCCATCAGTCCTTTCATTCCGCACATCTGCACAACCACCGATTCAGAACCTCGAGCCTTGGAATAAACCATCGAATAAACTGGTCCTTCCTTGTCCATTGAAGATCGCACTGCATCAGTAATTTTGTTTTTCGAATCATTCCAAATTTCAATAACTTTGTTTTTTCTTTCTTCTTCAGTAAGTAGTCCCATATTGAATTGTTTTTTGACCACTTCCACTTTTTCTTCCGCGCTATCCATAATTTCTTTCTTGTTAGTTGGAACGGACAAATCTTTCATACCCCAACTAATACCGGATTTAGTCACAGAACGGAAACCCAAGTTCTTGATTTCATCCACAAAAATCGCAGCGGCTTCACGCCCGGAAACTTCCAAAACTTTCGCCACCAAAAATTTCAATTCTTTTTTGGTCATTTCTTCATTAAGGAAACTAATTTCTTTTGGGATAATTAAATTTAGTTTTATTCTTCCCACGGAAGTCTCAAGCAGTTTTCCTTCATGCGCTACTTTTATCTTCGCTCGCACATCAACATGCCCAAGTTCAGTGGCCAAAATAGCTTCGTCAAAATTGGAAAATATTTTCCCTTCACCTTTTGCGCCTGCCAAGATATGGGTAATGTAGTAGCATCCCAAAACCATATCCAGAGTTGGAGTAGTAATTGGCTCTCCACTGGCTGGCTTCAAAAGATTTCGAGATGATAACATTAAATTTTCACTTTCCCAACGAGCCTTGTCAGTTAAAGGAACATGCACCGCCATCTGGTCACCATCGAAGTCAGCGTTGAAAGCTGAGCAAACCATTGGGTGAATTTGAATCGCCTTACCTTCGATTAGCACCGGTTGAAAAGCTTGGATTGAAAGACGATGCAAGGTTGGAGCACGATTGAGAAGCACATAATGATGAGAAATTATTTCGTCTAGTATATCATAAGCTTCTTCCGTTTCGCCTTCCACCATTTTTCCAGCTGAGCGAACATTATAGGCTAATTCTCTTTCAATTAATTTATTGATAATAAATGGTTTGAAAAGTTCCAATGCCATTTTCTTTGGCAGTCCACATTGATGAAGTTTCAAATTTGGTCCCACCACAATTACGCTTCGTCCGGAATAGTCTACTCGTTTTCCCAGCAAATTTTGGCGGAAACGTCCTTGCTTGCCTTTCAATGTATCAGCCAAAGATCTAAGTGGTCGTCTTTGACCAGTCGAAGCAGCCACACTCACCTGAGATCGTCTAGCGCTGTTGTCAAAAAGAGCATCCACCGCTTCTTGAAGCATTCTTTTTTCGTTTCGGGTGATAACTTCCGGTGCGCCAATCTCAATCAGTTTTTTCAAACGATTGTTGCGATTGATGATTCTTCGATAAAGATCATTAAGATCAGATGTGGCATAACGTCCACCATCCAGCGCCACCATTGGACGAAGATCAGGCGGGATAACTGGGATAATTGTTGGAAGCATCCATTCCAGTTTCATATCAGCCTTTATAAATCCTTGAAACAATTTTATTCTTTTAAGAATTTTTTTCTTGTCCTGATTCTCATCTTCCGCTAAAGTTTTTTTCAAAGTTTCAATTTCAACTTTTGGATCCATATCACAAAGGATTTTTCTCACCGCTTCCGCTCCAATACCAGCAGAAAAAACCTGCGCATATTTAGTGGATAAATTGAAATATTCTATTTCAGAAATTATTTGCAGTTTTTGCAAACTTTTTAATTCTTCCTTAGAAGAACGGTAGATATTTTTCAATTCTTCTTGTTTTTCCAAACCTTCCTTAGTATCAGCTGAAAAATTCTTGGCAATTTCCCTTTGTTTATTTTTGAATTCTTGTTCTAATTGCACCAAAACTTTCTCTCTTTCTTGTTCGTCTACATTGAAAACTACGTAGCTTGAAAAATAAATAATTTTTTCTAAATCCATCACACCCATTCCAAGCGCCAAACCAATTTTTGAAGGCACTCCTCGCAAAAACCAGATATGGGAAACTGGCACAGCCAGCTTGATGTGCCCCATGCGTTCGCGTCTCACAATTGAACGTGTCACTTCCACGCCACACTTGTCGCAAACAATGCCCTTGTAGCGAATTCTTTTATATTTTCCGCAATAACATTCCCAATCTTTGGAGGGTCCGAAAATCTTTTCATCGAAAAGCCCCTCGCGTTCATAGCGTTGAGTTCGATAATTTATAGTCTCCGGCTTGGTGACTTCACCATGCGACCAATCCAAGAAATTTTCCGGACTGGCGATGGAAAGTCTTACGCTGTTAAAGTCACTTATTTTGGTGGTAGAAAATGAATCCATATTTTATTCACAGAATCATACAGAATCTTACAGAAGAAACACAGAATTATTCCGTGTCGTTCTGTTATTTTCTATATTTTTCTGTTATTTTATAAACTAATTTACACTTGCTCCAAATCATGCTCTTCTTTTTCATCCTCATCTGTTTTTGCTCCCATAAGTTCCACATTCATTCCTAAACCTTTAAGTTCACTCACAAGCACATGGAAAGAGGCTGGAATGTTCGGGCTCTTTATCATTTCGCCTTTGATAATTGACTCATAAGCTTTGCTTCGTCCCATCACATCATCAGATTTAATCGTGAGCATTTCTTGCAAAGTATAAGCAGCACCATAACCTTCCAACGCCCAAACTTCCATTTCTCCAAATCTCTGTCCACCAAATTGGGCTTTTCCACCCAACGGTTGTTGAGTAATCAAAGAGTACGGTCCGATTGAACGCATATGAATCTTGTCGTCCACCAAATGATGGAGTTTCATAACATACATCACGCCCACCGTTGATTCATTGTCAAATTTTTCACCTGTTCTTCCATTAATGAGTTGTGATTTTCCATGTTTTGGTAATCCAGCCTTTTCTAATTCAGCTTCAATTTGCTGTTCAGTCACGCCTTCCAAAGCTGGCGTAGCAGCCTTATATCCAAGCTTCAAAGCTGCCCAACCAAGATGAGTTTCCAAAATTTGTCCAATGTTCATACGACTAGCCACACCAAGAGGATTAATAATCATGTCCACAGGAGATCCGTCTGGCAAATATGGCATGTCTTCCACAGGAGCTACGCGAGAAATCACACCCTTGTTTCCGTGGCGTCCTGCTAGCTTGTCTCCTACGGAAATTTTCTTGAGTTGTGCAACAGACACTTGAATTTGCGAAATCACACCAGTTGATAGTTTGTCACCTTGTTCACGTGAAAATATTTTTATATCCACTACCTTGCCGTATTCGCCATGAGGCAAATAGAGTGAACTATCCTTAACGTCTCGAGATTTTTCTCCAAAAATTGCACGGAGCAATCTTTCTTCTGAAGTCAAATCACCCTCACCTTTTGGAGAAATTTTTCCAACCAAAATATCACTGGAAGCTACTTCTGCGCCGATTCGAATTATTCCGGTTTCATCCAAATTTTTCAATCGTTCTTCCCCAATATTTGGAATGTCGCGAGTAATTATCTCGGGTCCGAGTTTTGTGTCGCGAACATCAATAGAAAAATCTTCAATATGAATTGAACTATAGCGATCATCTTCCACTAATTTTTGTGAGATTATAATCGCATCTTCATAGTTTGAACCTTCCCACGGGATAAACGCTACTACCACATTTTGTCCAAGGGACAATTCTCCTTGATCAGTAGAAGCACCGTCCGCCAAAAGTTGTCCTTTCTTCACCATCTGACCTTTCTCTACACGCGGAACCTGATTCATGGAAGTGAAAGCATTTGATTTTACAAAAGTCTGCAAGCGATATTCTCTTTTTAGATATGGTTTTTTCGCCGCCACTGGAGCTTCTTCTTTGACGATAATATGATCTCCATCAACTTCGATAATTTCTCCATCAGCCTTAGCAATTACCACCTGCCCAGAATCTGCTGCCGCCTTGTCTTCAATTCCAGTTCCCACTAGTGGAGCTTGCGGTTTTACACAAGAAACAGCTTGACGTTGCATATTCGAACCCATGAGAGCTCGGTTAGCATCATCGTGTTCCAAGAAAGGAATAAGAGCAGTTGCCACTGAAATACATTGCTTAGCGCTCACATCGATATAATCTAATTTTGATGCTTCGATTTCTGTGGCTTGACCTTTCACTCTCGCACCAACTACTTCGTCTAAAATATTTCCGTTTTTAGAAATGTTGATTCCAGCATGAGCAATATTTTTTCGGTCTTCCACTGTAGCATTAACATATTCAATTTCTCGACTGATCCACGGCTTGATTTTAATTGCTTTCTTTTCTTTATTTTTAACAATTTTATTTGCAATTTCTTCAGAAATTTCTGTCCCTATTTCAAATTCACCTATTTTTTCATTCAAAATTTTTCCAACAAGTTTCTCGGCTTGATTTTCCATTTCGTGATAAATTTTGAGATATGGTGTTTCCAAGAAGCCATAAGAATTTATTTTTGTATAAGTAGCTAAATGTCCAACCAAACCAATGTTTGGTCCTTCCGGAGTTTCCACTGGACAAATTCGGCCGTAATGAGAAGGATGCACATCTCGCACTTCAAAACCAGCTCGTTCTCGAGTAAGTCCTCCCGGCCCCATCGCACTAATTCGTCTCTTATGTTCCAACTCAGCCAAAGGATTAACCTGGTCCATGAATTGAGATAGCTGTGAACTAGAAAAAAATTCCTTAATTGAAGCTGCTACGGGACGAGAATTAACAAGTTGTCCCGGCACAACCGTAGCGATGTCGCAAGTACTCATTCTATCTTTGATATTTCTGGCTGTTCGAGTAAGACCCACACGCATTTTATTTTGCACCAATTCTCCCACGGAACGCACTCGTCTGTTTCCAAGATGATCGATATCATCAGCAATTGCTCGCGGATCGTTGTTTAGTCGGATAATTTCCTTAATTATCAAAATCAAATCATCCAGCATTAAAACTCGATTTTCTTCATTATCTGGTCGATTAACTTCCAGTCTTTGGTTCAAACGATATCTTCCCACTCCGCCAAAGTCATATTTGTCAAAACTGAAAAACATTGAATCCACTACTGACTTAGCATTTGATTCAGTGGCCAAATCGCCCGGTCTAATTCTTTTATATACTTCCTTATATCCTTCTCCTTGATTTTTCGCTACATCTTTGGCAATTGTTGCTTCGATGTGATTTATCTCTCCATTATCAGCACCTTTGAAAATATCCAGCAGTTCTTTGTCGGTTGAATAGCCAAAAGCTCGCAGGAGTGAAGTAATAGCCACTTTTCTTTTGCGATCAATTTTGACAAAAATTGCGCCATCCAAATCAGTTTCAATTTCGAGCCATGCCCCTCGATTTGGGATGATTTTCGCGCCAAATAGCTTTTTGCCTTTGGTATAAGCCATTGTGAAAAACACACCAGGACTACGAATAATCTGGCTAACTACGACTCTTTCTACTCCATTTATGATAAAAGTTCCTCGGTCAGTCATCAGTGGGAAATCGCCGAGATAAATTTCTTGTTCCTTAATTTCTCCTGTACTTTTGATGATAAGTTGCACTTTGCAACGAAGAGGGGCTTCAAAGGAAATGTTTTTATTCTTGGCCGTCACTTCGTCATATTTTGGCTCGTCTAAATAATATTCCTTGAAAGAGAGCTCCAAGTCTTTTTCAGTAAAGTCGTGAATCGGGTTAACTTCATCTAAGATTTCTCGCAGGCCCTTTTCTATGAACCATTCGTATGAGTTAACTTGAGATTCAATCAGGTTTGGCAGAGAAACCATGGAAATGTTTTTGAAAAATTTCCTCTTCGAGAGTGAAGATCCCGATCCGAAAGCTGTTTTCACTTCCAGTTTTTTGTCAACTTTAGCCATAGAAATACCGCTCATTTCCGGCTTTTTTTCTGGGAACTTTCAGAAATAAAGCTTTTACATGAGTTATGTTAAAAGTATTAAGTTATTTATTTTTTTATCACCCTAAGTAAAATAAAACGAATTTTCTAAATAAAAATATATCGTGAAAACATTATATATTGAAACAAAAACAATTGCAAGTGCCTTGCAGTCCAGTTTCACCCGATTTTAGTTTTTTTGTCATTATTTCCGCAGTTTCTGCTATCTTCCTGATTTGTATTCTTATCTTATCAGAGGAATGAAAAGTTGTCAAATCGACCGCTAACAAATGTGCGATACCTAGTTTTGCCTTATAAAAACAGAAACCCACTAGCAGGTTTCTGGTTAGTGGGTTAAGATAGTTGTTATTTCTTGAAAAATTATTCAGCGTGTTTTTCAATGATTGAGTCGATATACGAAATGATTTTTTCAAGCGAGCCATCCAAATCGTTTGAATCAAAAAGTTCATTTACTTTCTCACTATATTCTTGTCTTTCTGCCGTGCTGACATTTCGAAGAAGTTGTGTAAATTGAGCGAGTTTGGCTTTCACCTTATTAGACCTTTCCGTTGCTACATCAGCTTCATTTTTAGCCTCTGTCAGTCTCGTTATCAAATCTTCCTTATACTCCCTTATTGATTTTTCCAAAACTTCTTTTTTGATATCCTTGTTTGGGTGTGGTGTTTTTTTCTTTTGCATTTCAAAATTATTTTTGTATATCTCGTCTATTTTGAAATAGCGGAGAGTATAAAAAAAGCAACTGAAGGGTGGGCACCTACATACAAAAACTAAAAAATTATCATAAATCATTCCTGCATATAGTTTCCAACTTAAAATTTTGATTTCCCAAAGCTTGCTAATTTTAAAATTCATACTTCCTCCTATGATTTTTCAAGAAATGTTAAAAAGAAATATATTGATAAAATAGAAAATTTCAAAGAACCAATCAAAGCAGTTTATTACAATATCAAAACTTAGTCAATAAGCCCGCCCCCAATAAATCAAAACCACTATTGAGACAGTTTTTGGTGTTTTTATTCTTTCAATTATTTCAATCTCTTTTTATCTTTCAACTCCAAAAAATTCTTCTTGGAAACAATCGTTCGTCCCAATTTTTTCTCCAGTTCGGCTTTAGCATTGCCGGCGATTCTGCCACCGAACTTAGCATCTTCTTGCAATTTTTCCAAACCTCTTGAGTCTTCGTTGCGATGAATTTCTGTGGTGGATCTTTCGCCTAGCATAGTGAAAATAAGTTCGAAATCATCCATATGATCACGCAAATTTTCTCTTTTGAGACCTTTGAGATTCTTATACTACTTAGGCGTTATTCCAAAGGTAGCTTTGGAAATTTCTGCCGTTAAAATTTCATAATCCTTTTGCTCTCTCGCTCCACGATTTTGCCATTCGTCAGTCAGTTCTTCACGAATTGCAATTCCGCGCATTCTTTTCTCAATCCAACCATCAGGATAACCCTTGAGCTTGTATAGAACTCTTGTTCTTTTGGTTGCCAATTCAGGATCTTCAATTTCTTGTATTCGTTCATATCCAACTCGCGCCAGCCAACGCTTGAGAGGTTCGGCTTTAGGCGATGGGATTGATTGAATGATTCTAAATAATTGTTCGACATTGCCAGCTAGAGTTTTTCTTTTTTTCCCAGTTCCCGTTTCCATTTCTATCTGGGGACAATTTGTCCCTATGAATAACCCAAGTTCCTTATCGCGTTTACGAAGTTTTTTTAGATAATCTGTGGCATTAACTGAATCAGTTAAAGATTCAATTACATCCACTACAGAGAAATACCATTCCTTTTGAAAAATAGTTTTCCTAAATTGCTTTCCTCTAAAGATAGCAATGTGGCTATTATACTCAATATTGTTTTTTTCTTTTTTCATTTTTTTATAATAACATTTATTACAATGATATTATATCACCATATCCACTTTTAGCAAGTTCGATTCCACTCCCACGCGTTAGCCACTGATTTGGCGATGCGGGTGGTGGTGAAGTTGTCTTCTTGGTCGCTGTCCACGGTCACTTTTTCGATATCCTCAAGTTTTAGTTTATTTTTTCGAATTAGCCTATCAATTTCCGGCAATAATTTTTCAGAAAGACTATGTTCTTCGACAATATCCAAAAAATCCACTTCTTTTTTGTTTTGAAGTAGTATTATGCTAATTTTTTGCTCCTTTCCACCCGAGGCGGATCCGCTTTGGGCGGAAATTTTAATTATAATTTCCATATTCAAATCATCTCACAAAAAAAACAAAAAAACAATCCCGAGCGCTCGGGATTGTTTTCCATGCAAAGTTTGCATATTTGACGAAAAATTATCTATTGCAATTTGCTCCCCTACCCATTCCACGGCCTTGTCCATCGCCATTTCTGAGCCCTAATCCCAATTCAGCTCTGATTTTTTTCGCTTCCTCTGTCTTTCCTTCTAGCGCCAGTTTATGCGCCTCAGCAAAGCGAGAAAAATTTCCTTCATTTATAACTTGGGTCGCTCGTCCTCTGCCAGCCATAAGTTCTTTCCATGCGTTGTAATCATTGTTTTCAAAAGCCTTAGTCATAGCCGTATGACGCTCAGTTGTATAATTTGGACCTTTGATATTCAGGTCACCCTGATAAGCACTCACGTATAGCGCTGATCCGACTAAACCGGCAGTAGCCATTAGCATACTTGTTCCGATTAGAAATTTTTTGCCTAGATATTTTTTAGCTTCCATATTTTTTTACTTTTAATTATTAACGATAGAAGTGATCAGCTTCTTGAGAAAATTTCTCTCGACTTATCTTACTACGCAACCTTCCTATTTTTTCTTTCAACTTATTTCTCTTGATGCATTTGTCTGCCATTCCAAGGCCTAATTTCTTGAGCTCTAAATTTGCGCCCCTCTTCCTTCTCACCAATCATCTTCACTTTCTCACCAATCTCTTTTTTCACCCTAGGACGAACAAGCGCCTGAGAATAACCCACTTCCCAAACTTCCCCATCCCAATCTCTAAGATATATTTTTTCTTTTTCATTTTTATTTTCAATTATTTCTCCTGAGATAAGGCCTTCCTCAGGCTGAGACCAGACTTTTTCCGGAGTTCTCACAATCTGACTATAGGCGGAGAAATTTTTGTTCATATAACCTTCCATATTATCAGAAAAATTAAGTTTATATAGAATAGCTCCAAAAATTATTATCACTAAAATAAATATCCCGCCCACATATGTTGTTTTATATTTATATCCACGGCGAGTTTTGGCAAATTCTACTATCGCTAAAATTGCAAAAAATATCAAAAGAATAATCCAAATAAAAGGTAAACTTAAAAATAAAATTCCCATTCCATGCGGACGACCCACGATCTTCCCCACTTCAAATTGGGAAAAAATACTAAAAATTATCCCCAGAGAAAATGCTCCGGCAAACACAAAGAATATTAGCAGTGCTGTCACAACAGCGCGACAAAGCCAAAAATTCCATCTAGACTTGGGAGAAATTTTTTCCTGCTTTATTTTTTCCAATACTTTTTGACTTATTGACTTTTCCATATACTAAAGTTTAAAATTATTTTTTTCCAATTCATTTTTCAATTCTTTTTTCGCCCGATTGAGCAGTGTGCCAATTGTACCAACTGGTTTTTTCAAAATATCACTAATTTCATTATAATCCTTGTCCTCCATAAACCGAAGCATCAAAACTTCTCGATAATCTATTCTTATTTGCGAGAGAATTTTTCCGATGATTTTCGCCATATCTTTCGCCTCTATTTTTTTTGCCAAATCACCTTCTGCCTCAAGCATATTTTTGAAATTTTCATCCGCATCAAAAGAAACTACTGTCTGCATATTTTTGTTTTTTCGCCAAAAACTTATCACATGATTTCTGGCAATCCGATAGAGCCACGAAGAAAATTTCAAACTTTCATCAAAATCATTTATATTTTCATACGCTTTCAAAAAAATTTCCTGTCCCAAATCCTCAATTGTTTCTTTGGGTAAATTACTGATGCGTCTAATATAACGCAAAATCTTGCTTTCATATCGCTTCATTAGGAGATAATAAAAATCAGGATTGTTGGCAACCAATCCTGCTAATTCTTCATCACTTTTATTTTTGAAATTTTCTTTTTCTCGCATTCCTTGCGCTTAGAAATTTAGATTAGTCCTTTCTCTCCCTCCTCCTTACTACGCAAAAACACTCGAAAATATTTCAAACTTTTCTTAAAGGACTTACACATTTTTCTGAAAATCTATTTATGTAGCCATGACAATGGCAGGATTAAAGTCCATAACCACTATCTATAATCTTAGTTAATCTATTTGTAATTTCAGCGAACAATAGATTTGAAGAGAAATGTGTAAGTCCCATTAGAATTATTTAATTTTTTCAAAATCAAAATTCCAAGGATCATCTTTTCTGCCAGGAGCAATGTCGTCATGACCCAAGACATATTTAATTTTATACTCTTTCTTAAGATAAGCTAACAAATTATTGAGTGCGCCGTATTGTGCATCATTAGGTTTTTCTGATTTAGTATTGACGATTTCAATTCCAATGGAAAAATTATTCACGCCCGTTCTCCCATCCGGAACTTTGGACTCACCCGCATGATAGGCAATATTTTTGTCCGCTACTAAGCGATATATTTTCCCCTCGCGAGAAATGATATAGTGTGGCGAAACGCCATATGGCTTATATTCTTTATAAATTATGTCATCCAAATAATGCGCGTCTTTGCCAACAGCATTGTACGATGAATGAATGATGATTGTGTCAATTTTTCGATTATCACTTTTTGAAAATCCCCAACTTACTAATTTATCAATTATTTTTGGTGTATTTTCTGTGTTATTTTGTACTTTAACTTCTGTGTCGTTCTGTTTTATTTCTGTGTTTTTCTGTGTTTCTAATTCTGCGTTATTCTGCATTTCCAATTCTGTGTCGTTTTGTATTTCTTCTGTGTTATTCTGTGCTTTAATAAGTTCTGTGTTTTTCTGCACAAACATACTGCAACCGCTCAAAAAAAGCATCATTATAATTATCCCTACTATTTTGCCCAAATTATTTATCATATCTCAATTCTATCACATAAAATAAAAACGCCCCAATTTATTTTGGAGCAATTGTTTTTATTCTTTCTCTTCAATATTGATTATTTCTTTCTCTAATCTCTTGATTTCATCTTCTGCTTTGTCATAATCGTCCCAATCTTCACCATTGAGACAATCCTTCTGAAAAAGCACCAAAGCTTCCAGTTTTTTTATAAGCGCGGTTTTTTCTTCGAGTGTCATAATGAGTAAAATTTAAAAATAAAAAAATACCTTATTATTAAAGATAATAAAATATTTGAGAATTTCCTCCTTAAGAAATTATTCCAACTAAATCAGTATACTCCAAAAAGGACGTTTTGTCAATCTAAATTTCCTACATTCTACCCACAAGTGCAACATGAGTTAAAAAAAGACATCCCGTTCGGTATAATGGATAATACACAACTATTATCATTAACCACTAACGAGATGTCCTACACACATATTACATCCTC